>PTLK01000192.1 GCA_002938075.1 Alphaproteobacteria bacterium MarineAlpha3_Bin3 | reverse complement strand
TGCTGCCGTTGGTGCTGAGCCAGGACCTGATCGACCACGTCGCCCGCGGCCTGCCGGAACTGCCGGACGAAATTAAAGAACGCTTTGTGGCCGATTTCGGGCTTTCCGCCTATGACTCAGGCGTTCTGGTGGCCGACATCGATACCGCCGACTATTTCGAGGAAGTCGCCAACGGACGCGATCCCAAGCTGGCGGTCAACTGGGTCACCGGCAACCTTTTCGGGGCCTTGAACAAGGCTGGCCTTCAGATCACCGAGAGCCCAGTTGCGCCAGAATCCCTGGGCGAGCTTCTCGACCTTGTCGAGGACGGCACCATCTCGGGCCGCATGGCCAAGGACGTGTTCGAGGAAATGATGGCCACCGGCAAGGATGCCGCCGACATCGTCGAGGAAAAGGGCCTAGAGCAGATCACCGACGGGGCCGAGATCGAGGCCGCTGTCGATCGGGTCATCGCGGAGAACCCGGACCAGGCGCGGGACGTCCGGGACGGCAAGGAAAAGACCATCGGCTGGTTCGTCGGCCAGGTAATGCAGGCGACCGGCGGAAAGGCCAACCCGAAGATGGTCAACGAGCTGTTGCGGAAAAAGCTGTCGGGGTGAGGACCGTTCCCGCCACCCCCTTGCCTTGACCCCCGCCCCAGTCCGACAATAAGCCGACCCTTCAAGAGGCGAGGACGGGCATAAGCCCGGACAGGGACCTACAAAAGGCGAGGACGGGCCGATGCTCCAGATCACGCCCGAGACCGAGACCCCGGCCGACGCGGAAGAAAAGACCGACGATGCGCTTTATTGCGCCGGCTGCGGGCATCTGGTGACGCGGGGGCGGTGGAAAATCCTGATGGGCGGGGCGGAACGGGTATTCACCAACCCGGCCGGCCATACCTTCATTTTGGTCTGCTTCTCCGACGCCCCCGGGGCATCGGCCGAGGGCGATCCGACCGGCGACCACACCTGGTTTGCGGGCTATCTTTGGTGCTTCGCCCTGTGCCGGGGATGCGGCCGGCACTTGGGCTGGCATTATCAAAGCGACGGCGGTGGCGACAAATTTTTCGGGCTAATAAAGGACAGGCTGTCAAGCCAGCCGATGTGAGGCCGGCAAACAAGGAGACAGGAAACATGACGGAAAGCGAAACCGGCGGGCCGGAACTTTACTTCCCGGCCCTGGGCGGCGTTTACGAAAAGCTGACGCCTTATACCTGGCCTTTGGTAAGGGTGACGGTGGGGCTGATGCTGGTGCCCCACGGCTGGATGAAACTGATCGGCGGCGGCCTGGAGGGAACGGCCAGGTTCATGGCCTAGATCGGCCTCGAGCCGGCCTATCCGCTGGCGGTCTACATCGCGCTATTGGAGCTCGTCGGCGGCGTGCTGCTGGCGCTGGGGCTGTTCACTCGGCCGATCGCGGTGCTGGTGGTCGGCTTCATGGCGGTGTCCGCCTATTACGTTCACGCCGCCAACGGTTTCCTGTGGATCAAGGGCGGTTTTGAATATCCGCTGTTTTGGGGGCTTGTGGCGTTGGCGATCGCGGTCCGGGGAGGCGGGCCGAAGTCGCTGGACGCCCGCATGAAGCGCCAATTCTAGGCGGGGTCGGGGAGGGCTCGGGATTGCAAGCCGGGATCAGGCGCACTGGTGGACTTCAAGGGGACTCGGATCGAAAAAACCGGCGACGGTGTTGAGGAAAATCGAAATGGCGATAGACTTGGCCAGGTAGGCGTCGAACCCATAGGAAAGGTATTCGTCCTCATCCCAATCGTCGGCGAGGACGGTGACGGCGATGACGGGAATATCCTCCAGGTCATTTTCGTCCTTCAGGCGCTTCAGCAATTCCAGTCCCGAAATGAAGGGAAACTGGATATCCATAATGATCAGGTCGGGGTGGTGCTGGCGGGCCAAGGGAACGGTCCTGTCGGCGTCGGTGGTCCGAAGGGTCTGATAGCCCCGGGATTCAAGCACGTCGTTAAACAACTTCATGTGAAGTACGTCGTCCTCGACGATCCTGATGGTTTTGTTGGCCATCGGGCCGCCTCCTCATCAACGTCATGTTTAGTCTGGCCATTTTTAAACCCTCGGCGTGAAAGTCGTATGAAGGGGATGTGAACGGGGTGTAACTTTGTATGAACCGTATGAATCTTGAAAATTCCCGCTCCCTTGACGGGGGCCTCTCGATCGGCGACCGTCGCCGCCTTTGTGAAAGCCGACCGACATGACCACCGTCATCATTGCCGTCCTCATGCCCGGCGACATGGGCCACGCCGTCGGCCGGGTGCTGGCCGACGCCGGATACGACGTCGTGACCTGCCTTGCCGGGCGCAGCGAGCGCACCCGGGCCTTGGCCGAAACCGGGGGCCTCAGCGACCTCGACAGCCTCGACGCCGTGGCCGCCGAAGCCTCGCTGGTGCTTTCCATCCTGCCGCCGGCGGCGGCGTTGGGGCTGGCCGGGGACATGGCGGCGGCGATGGAACGAAGCGGCGCCCGGCCCGTCTATGTGGACTGCAACGCCATCTCCCCGGCGACGGCCCGGGACATTGCCCAGGTGATCGAGGCCGCCGGCGCGCCTTTCATCGACGCCGGGATCATCGGCACCAAGCCGGGCAGCGGATCCGGCCCCCGGTTCTACGTTTCCGGCGCCGACACCGGGCCGATGGAATCCCTTGGGGAGTCCCTGGATGGCAAGGGGTTCCAAGTCGTTGGCTTGGGCTCTGACCCTGGCCGGGCGTCGGCCTTGAAGATGTGCTACGCCGGCCTGACCAAGGGGACCTGGACGCTGCATACGGCGGTGCTTCTGGCGGCCGAGGCGCAGGGGCTGACGGCGGTGCTCCGGGCCGAATTCGAGCACAGCCAGGGCCAGGCGCTGGCGCAAATGGAGGCCCGCGTTCCCCGGCTGCCCGCCGATTCGAGGCGCTGGATCGGCGAGATGGAGGAAATCGCCAAGACCTTCGCCGACGCCGGCGTGACGCCCGGTTTCCACGAAGGGGCGGCAGCGGTTTTCCGGTTGCTGGCGCAAACGCCGTTCGCCGCCGAAACCCCCGAGACCATGGACAAGTCGAGGACGATGGAGGAAACGGTCAGGGAAGCGGCGAAACATTTACCCGGCGCCGAGCCGAAATCGGACGGCTGACCGGTGGCCAGGCACGGTTGATCAAATGGTTTTAAAGTTTAGTTTCAGGCGATTTGGGGGCGGCAGGAAGGTCCTCCGGCGGGTCGACGAATTTCGGCGGTGTTTCGCGCCGTTCTTTTCCTTCTAAGGCGGTCTTCTTGCTGCGGCGGCGGTCGGGGCCGGTGAATTCAGGGGCTTCGACGAACCGCCGGGAATCCTTCAGCACCCGTTCAATGCGCTGTTGCAGTATCGTAGCCGAGATGGGCTTGGCCATGAATTCGGTGATGCCGACGTCGCGGGCCATGGCCACGGTGTCAAGGTCGGCGTATGCGGTGATCATGATGACGGGAACGAAACGGTAGGGGTTCTTGGTGTCGGCGCGGAGCCGGCGCACGAATTCGAGCCCGCCGATGGGCTCCATTTTCAAATCCACCAGCACCAGGTCGGAACGGAAGACCTGCATCTCCTCGACCGCCGCCTTGCCGTCGGAGGCTACCGCGACGTCTTTGACGCCGAGAGCAAACAGCATTTCGCGGATCAGCATCCGCATGTGCCGGTCGCCCTCGACGATCAGGACGTTCAATTGCTCTATCAATTTTATCTTCATCAATCCCCACCCTGCGAAAACCGGCGGCTGTTTAATCCCTTATAAATCCAAGGGCAACCCAGCCTTTCCCTTGCTACCTGTGACGGCGGTCAGAAGTCAAAGAATTTGTTGGTTTTTTTCAGGACCGTGGTATGCCGGTGGGGTGGTACGGCGCGGGGTTTGGGCCGCCGCTGGAAGCGCCGCCCCCGATCCCGTAAAGTGATTTTCCGGCTGCAGAAAACGGGGGAAACCGCCGCCATGATCGACCTGTCGGGCAAAACCGTCCTCGTTAC
>PTLK01000191.1 GCA_002938075.1 Alphaproteobacteria bacterium MarineAlpha3_Bin3 | reverse complement strand
CTGATCCCGAAGTCATCATCCTCATGCCCTGTGGTTTCGATCTGAAGCGGACGGCCACCGAGGCCAGCGTGCTTTCGTCTAGGCCAGGTTGGGAGGACCTTGCCGCTGTCAGGGCGGGCTACGTTTATGCCACTGACGCCAATGCTTACTTCAATCGTCCCGGCCCGAGGCTGGCGGATTCCCTCGAAATCATGGCCGAGATCCTGCACCCTGAGGTTTTCCAGTTCGGCCACGAAAACAGGGGCTGGCAACGGGTTCCGGAGGTTGCTCCTTGATCGTGACCGCGCATAGGCGGGGACCCGGCTCCTATTGGGCTCAAGGATGCTTCAGCGGACGGAACCATGTGTGACACCTTTATCGCGCTGCCGCCGGCAACCAAGGACGGGTCCGTCATCTTCGCCAAAAACAGCGACCGCCCGGCTGGCGAAGGACAGGGTATCCGTGTTTACCCCGGCGCCCGCCACGCGGCGGGGGAGATCCTTCAATGCACCTACATAGAGATTCCCGAGGTCAAGCAAACCCAGGCGGTGCTTCTCTCCCGGATCGATTGGATGTGGGGGGCCGAAATGGGCGCCAACGAATGCGGCGTCGTCATCGGCAACCAGGCGGTTTGGACAAGGTTGCCCCCGGGTCCGCCGGCATTGCTGGGAATGGATTTGGTCCGCCTCGGGCTCGAACGCGGCGCGACGGCGCGCGATGCTCTCGATGTCATGGTGTCGCTTCTCGAGGAATTCGGCCAAGGCGGTCCCTGCGCCGAAAACGATCCGGGGTTCGCCTACGACAATTCCTTCCTGATCGCCGACGTTCATGAAGCCTGGGTGTTGGAGACGGCGGCGCGGGTTTGGGTCGCGGAACGGGTGTCCAGGGGTGTCAGGAATATTTCCAACCGGCTGTCCATTCGCAGCGGATACGACCTCGGCTGCCAGGACCTGGCCCACGAGGCCCGCTTGCTCGGCTTTCCCAGTGACGGTGGATCGGTCGATTTCGCCGCCTGTTTCAGCGCCCAGCCGGTGGAACTGGACCCGGGCTCGCGAGAGGCGTGGGGGGCGCGTCTTCTGGCCCGGAATGACGGCGCCATCACACCGGAAATAATGATGGACGTCCTCCGCCACCATGAAAGTGGCATATGCATGCACGGGGGGTTCGAGACCACGGCCTCGATGGTGTCCCGGCTGTCGCCGAGCGGCGAGGCAACCCATTGGCTGACCGATGGACCGAATCCCTGCCGCGCGTCCTTCCGACGCGTCGATGATCTGGGGCGCCCCGGCATGGTCGCGGGTTCGCCTTCCCCGACCCAGGTCCGCTCTACCCCAAACAGCAGGCCACTAGGCGCTAAGGTCCGTTCCTGACCCGAAGCGGACGTTGGGCGGATTGCGCGGTTCGGCAGGTGGCGCCAAGAAAAAGGAACCACCGGTCCACCGATAGATGGCCCTGGCCTCGCTCGCCTCGCCCGATTGCGACTTTAAGCTACCACAGGGGTTTGCTCATTGTTTCCGTATAAGCCGGGAACATGAGGTTGAAGCTGACGCTGATCCTGGTCTCGTCGCTGGCGCTGGCGTCGACCGAATGGGGCAGCCAGGACGGGAACAGGAGAAGGGTGCCGTCGCTGACCTCGACCACCACCTGATCGGTGTTCTCGGCCGTGAGTTCGGTGACCGGCGGCCGGATGATCCCCGTCTGCGGTCGGGGGTCGTGGAAATTGACCGTGTTGGCGTCTTCGGGGGCGCGCACATAGTAGACGCCGCTGAGGAAATTATTGGGGTGGCTATGGACGGCGTGGGCGGCGCCTTTCGGGTTGATGTTGGCCCACAGGCCGGTGATCTCGATAGCGCTGTCACCGATTTTTAGGAATTCCAGGACTCTTTCGGCGGCGTCATGGATGCAGGCGACCAGGCCGCGGAATTCGTCCACATGGTGCAGGTCCTTTTCCGACTGCCAGCCGTGGCCCGGCGCCGGTTCGCCGGTGTCGCCCCTCATCCCGTCGAGTTTCGCAAGAACGTCGTCCTCGATCCGTCGACGGACGCCGGGCGCCACCTGCGCCTTCCAGACAAAGGTCGGGAACACGCGCAGCATGTCAGAGGACTCGAAGTTGGCTGCCTGGGTTTTAACCATTCCACCCGCACATCGCGTTGTCGGATCGCCGTGTCTTTCGCCGCTGTGTAGAATACGTTAGTTTTAACCGAGGCTGAGGAGATAAATGGAGCCGAGCATGCGGGACATCGTCAGCGATATTCTCACCTGGCCGTGGTTTTCCGAACCCCACGGTTACAACTTCAACGGCCACCTGGTTCGCGATCCCGGCGGCAACATTTGTATCGATCCCGTGGAGCCGACCGACGACGACATGGACGCCCTCCTCGGTGAGGGCGTGGCCTCGATCGTCCTCACCAACCGCAATCATTCCCGCGCCGCCAACCGGGTGCGCGCGGGCACCGGCGCGCGGACGCTCATCCACGCCGACGACGCTGACCACGCCCGAAACCAGGGGACGGAACTGGACGACGGGTTGGAAGTCGGCGCCACCGTCGGGCCGTTGCAGGTGGTCGATGCCTCGGGAAAGTCGCCGGGCGAGATTGCCTTGTTGTGGCCGGACCGGGGGATCCTGATCGTCGGCGATGCCATCATCGGCAACCCGCCGGGGCAGTGTGGACTGTTGCCGGAGCGCGTCATGGATGACCCGGCTCGCCTGCGCAGCAGCGTGCGTAGGCTGCTGGATCTCGACTTCGACATCCTGCTTGTCGGCGACGGCGAGTCGATCCTCCGGGACGCCAAAGCCCGGCTCAAAGAGCTGGTTGATACGTTTGCGGATTAAATCCGGTTTCCTTCCTGCCAAGTATTGGCCCCCCTGCCAAGCATTGGCATCCCTGTGCTGCAATCGGCCACCCGCCCCCTAGCGCTTGCCCTTGAAGAAGTCCTTCAGCAGTGCCGCCGCCCGGGTCTCGTCAATCCCGCCGATGACTTCTGGTTTGTGGTGGCACGTGGGCTGCGTGAACACCCTGGCGCCGTGCTCGACGCCGCCTGACTTGGGGTCGTAGGCGCCAAAATAGAGCCGCCGGATGCGGGCCAGCGCGATCGCCTGGGCGCACATGGCGCAGGGCTCCAGTGTCACGTAAAGGTCCATGCCGTCGAGCCGGGGCGCGCCCTGGGTTCGGGCGGCCTCTCGGATCGCCAGCATCTCGGCGTGGGCGGTGGGGTCGGCCCGTTCCTCGACCCGGTTTCCGGCCGCGGCCAGCGGGCGCCCGGTTTTGCCGTCTACGATGACGGCGCCAACCGGCACCTCGCCGCGCCCGGCGGCGGCCTCGGCCTGGCGCAGCGCCAGCTCCATGGGCTTGGGTTCGGGCTTGCTCATCCTCCCGACCCTGCCCATGGGCGCGGGCGCCGTCAAGCGGCGGCTAGCACACCGGCGCGAAGACGCCGGACCTGCAACAACACCGCCAGATGGGCGATGAAGAAAAGCGACACGAAAAATCCGGGCAGAACCGCCATCGGCAGGACGCTCATCACCGCCGTCGTCGCGCCGGTGCCGGTGATGGCGGGGATGGCGCCTGAAGCCGCGATGCCGGTGGCCAGGGCGACGGCGAAATCGAAGATGCCGAGCCAGTTCCAGAGAACGAACCCGCGATCGGTCGCCGTTTCGGGCCGGTCCATCAGCCTGACCGCGTAATAGGGCGCCGCCAGCCCGACCATGACGTCGCCGAGGCCCGCCGGCCAGGCAAAGACACCGGGCAGAGTCCCGAACGCCAGAAGCACCACCATGGCGAAGCCGATGACGCGCCGGGCCTGTATGGCGGTCAACAGGCGCAGGTCCCAGCCGAGGACCATGTCACGGAACGGGGCCGAGACCGCGTAAAGGCCGAGGAAGGCAGCCACGGGCACGCCTGAGCCGATGAAGAAGTTGAGCGGCAGTTCGCCGGAGCTGGGTTGGTAGAACCCGGTCTGGATGGCGGCCACCGCGATCACCGCCCAAAGGACGACG
>PTLK01000190.1 GCA_002938075.1 Alphaproteobacteria bacterium MarineAlpha3_Bin3 | reverse complement strand
AGTATCCGGGAACGCACCCCCGGTCATTAACCGAAATCAATCGATCCGGATTGGAAAGAAGAGGGGGATGTTTACTTCCTGCGCACGAACAGGAAATCGCCGCCGTCGTGGCCGGTGCCGCAGACGTCGGCAGAACGTACCAGGTTGACGGGTCCCCGGCACCAAGGAATTCTTGAAAAGCCCGCCAAAGGGGCGTAAACGGAGCCACCCCGGCGCCGACGCGGCGGGCAAAGTTTTGGAGTTTTCTAACATGGGCTATCGCATCGCAGTCGCCGGCGCCACCGGAAACGTCGGCCGCGAGGTACTCTCGATCCTGGCCGAGCGCCGGTTCCCGGCCGACGAAGTCATCGCCTTGGCGAGCTCGCGCTCGATCGGCGTCGAGGTCGGCTACGGCGAGGACCAGACGCTGAAGGTGCGGGAACTGGCCGCCTTCGACTTCGACGGCATCGACATCGTGCTGTCGTCGCCCGGTGCAAAGGTATCGGCCGAGCACAGCCCGCGCGCCGCCAAGGCCGGCGCCGTCGTCATCGACAACACGTCGCATTTCCGCATGCACCCGGACGTGCCGCTGGTGGTGCCCGAGGTCAATCCGGACGCGGTCGCCGGGTACAGGAAGCGCGGCATCATCGCCAACCCCAACTGTTCGACCATCCAACTGGTGACGGCGCTGAAGCCGCTGCACGACTTGTCGCCGATCAAGCGCGTCGTCGTCGCCACCTATCAGTCGACGTCGGGCGGCGGCAAGGCGCCCATGGACGAGCTGTTCAACCAGACCCGCGGCATTTTCACCAACCAGCCGGTGCAGAAGTTCCAGGAAAACTTCACCAAGCAGATCGCGTTCAACGTCATTCCCCATATCGACGTCTTCATGGACGACGGCTCGACCAAGGAGGAATGGAAAATCGTCGCTGAGACCAGGAAGATCCTCGACCCGGATATCGCGCTGACCGCCACCTGCGTGCGCGTGCCGGTGTTCATCGGCCACGCCGAGGCGGTCAACGTCGAATTCGACGGCCCGGTCAGCGAGGACGCCGCCCGCAAGGCGCTGAAGGCGGCGGCGGGGATCACCGTCGTCGATCGGCGCGCCGACGAAGGCTATGTGACGCCGGCCGAATGCGCCGGCGAGGACCCGGTCTTCGTTAGCCGCATCCGCAAAGACCCGACCGTCGAGCACGGGATCAACATGTGGGTGGTCGCCGACAACCTGCGCAAGGGGGCGGCGCTGAACACGGTGCAGATCGCCGAGGCGCTGATCAAGACGTACATGAAAAAAGCCGCCTAACCCAAGGATCAATCAGCCGCAGGCGGGATAAAAAACACGGCCCGTCGCCCGACCTGCCTGCGCGGAGCCGAGGCTCCGCTTCGGCGAAGGCAGGAGGCTTTGGGCCGCAGGGCGGAACACACGGAAAGCACGGAGAAACGGAATGTCGAAAAACGCTCGCCCGCGCCGCTCCATCCTTTACATGCCCGGGTCCAACGCCCGGGCGCTGGAAAAGGGCCGCACGCTGGCCGCCGACGGGCTGATCCTGGACCTCGAGGACGCCGTCGCCCCCGACGCCAAGGAGGAAGCTCGCGGCCGGATCCGCGACGCCATCAAGGAAGGCGGATACGCAAAGCGCGAATTGATCGTCCGCGTCAACGCCATGGACACCTCGTGGGGGCACGACGACCTGGTGGCGGCCGCGACCATGGGCGCCGACGCCGTATTGCTGCCCAAGGTCGAAACCGCCAGCACCGTGCACCGGGCCGAGGCGATTTTGAAAACCTCCGGCGCGGCGGATGATTTGGCGCTCTGGTGCATGATGGAGACGCCGCTTGGCATGCTGCACGCCGAGGAAATCTCGGAGGCCAGCCCCCGTGTCGGTGCCCTGGTCATGGGCACGTCGGACCTGGCCAAGGACCTGCAATGCGCCCACACCCGCGACCGGGGGGCGTTCATCACCTCGCTGGGATTGTGCCTGCTGGCGGCGCGGGCGGCGGGCATCGCCATTCTCGACGGGGTGCACCTGGACCTCAATGACGACGAAGGCTTCGAACACGCCTGCCGCCAGGGCGCGGAATGGGGATTCGACGGCAAGACGCTGATCCACCCGAAGACCATCGACGCCGCCAATAAGGCCTTTGCGCCGTCGCCGGAAGAGGTCGAATGGTCGAAAAAGATCATTACCGCCCACGCCGAGGCGGCGCAAGACGGCAAGGGCATCGTCGTCGTCGACGGCAAGCTGATCGAGAACCTGCACGTATTGAACGCCGAACGGCTGGTCACCATGGCGCAGGCGATCGAGGAGATGGAAAACGCCTAGGGCTTAACGCCCGGCAATAGACATTGCCTCTATCCGGTCAAAGTTCTGTAAAGACTCAGTACAGAATCCGTTGAATCCGTACAAAACATGATTTGAGCGAAAAAATACCTAAAACACAAAATATTGTTGTCACCTAAAAATCGTTCTGCTAAAGAAAGAGGTGTCAGGTACGTAGGTCCTGGGAAACCTACGTAACGCGCTGCCGAAACAACGCTCCTGACACCTCTTGGAGCCGGCCAGGCTCCATGCACGAAAAAACGGCTTTTCGTTCCGCACCGCCACCTCCACGGACGCACCTGGGCAGAGATCAGCCCTCGGAGGGGTGGGCGTAGTCCGCGTTCCAGGGAGTTTCGTTGCCAATTCCCCCTTCGGCAAACCACCGAAACAAAAGACCTCGCGCGCGCTCGAACCCTTCTGGCCAGTCCGAAGAAAGCAAGGCCTCCGACGGTACGATCCGGGCTGCAAGCAACCCAAACCTCCTGCCCCTGAGCTTCGAACCACCGCCGGCTCGCGCCGGCGGAATGATTGTCCGCTCCACCGAGCCGGCCAGCCCCCACCAGGGAGAGCGACCGACCCGCGAAAGGCCCGCCTCACGGTCAACGAGGCTTCTGCCGACGCCCGGTGACAGCAAAAGCGGCAAAACCACTCAGCAAGCCCCGCCGGACGCCTACCCTCGGCGCGGCGGATGGCGGACCACCCGCTTCACCTCGGGGCAACTTCTTCTTTCGGCAAACCGCAAAATCCCGGAGGATCTATTGGTTGAACTTCAAGAATTCGTTGCAATGACGCTTTCGCATGCAAGAAGCATGATGAAAATATTGCTTGTTCATTTCAATATGAAATACAACGGCAAAAGTATTATTCTGTGCATAACTAGAGTAGATTTTCACATTCCGCCCACAAGTTATCCACATAACCACTCATAACTTGAATCAATTCTTAGTAAAACCAACGCGTTACATTAACCCGGCCGCGGCAAGTGTCGAGCCCCGGGATGGGTTTCAAGGCCGATTTTATCGGCGTTCCCCGGGCCCTGGTTTCGTACCGACGAACATTGACTTCACTAGGGCGTGCGTTTACCAATTTATTAGGCTCGACACTCCCGCAAGGCGCTTATCCGCCAGCCCCAGAGGTTCCGCCAATGGCATCCGGTAACCGGCCGCTTTCACCGCACCTCCAGGTCTATCGGCCCCAGATCACGTCCATGTTGTCGATCCTGCACCGGATGACGGGGGTCGGGCTGGTCGGCGGCGCCTTGATTTTCACTTACTGGATTTCATCGGCCACCTACGGGCCGGAGGCCTTCGACCGGGCGCAGTCGATCCTCGGATCGTGGTTCGGGCGGCTGGTTCTGTTGGCAGTGATCTTCGCCTTTTATTTCCATCTCGCCAACGGCATCCGGCACTTAGCCTGGGACGCGGGATGGGGTTACGAAATGCCGACGCTCAGGGCGTCCGGCGTCGTTGTCCTCGTTTTCTCCACGTCCATGACCATCCTCACCTTCCTTGCCGGGTACTGGGCCGCGGGGGTTATCTAATGGAACTTCGTTCACCGCTCGGCCGCGCACGGGGACCCGGTTCCGCCAAGGAGGGGGGCATCGGCCAATGGAAAGCCGAAAGGCTGGCCGCTATTGCCCTGGTGCCGCTGACGTTATGGTTCATGGCCTCGGCCGT
>PTLK01000019.1 GCA_002938075.1 Alphaproteobacteria bacterium MarineAlpha3_Bin3 | reverse complement strand
GAACATTTCTTGCTGCAGCTCGGCCAGCCACGGGTTGGACCGGGTTTCGTCACCACCGCCCTGATACTCCACCAGACGTCCCTGCGTAAGGATGGTCGGGAACTTCTTGGAGAAGTCATTCTTCTGGATCGACCAGTACTTGACCGGCAGGCGATAGGTCTTGCCGCTCGACTTGAAGTCGTCGTAGGTCCTGTACTTCGGTATCAGGTCACGCCTAGGCGTATAGAGCGGTTCGCGGTGCAAGGGCACCGGATCCGGGAACGTCCACACGACCGCCCGCGCCTTGGCGTTGCCAAAGGGCGCGCAACCGTGCTTGATGGCGACCCGCTGGATACCGCCGGAAAGGTCGGTCTTCCAGTTGGTCTTGTCGCCGGCGACCTTCTTGATGGACGCCATCTCCTTGGCCGTCAGGTCTTTGTCCCAGCCCAGTTTCTTAAGCAACTTCATGTCGAACTGGGGATAGCCGTCCTTGATCTCGGAGCCGACTGGATAGGAGCCCTCGGCAAGGAGGTTTACGCCGTTGCGTTGGACGCCGAACCGGGCGCGGAAGCAAAGTCCGCCCTCGGCCACCGGCATGGAGGTGTCGTAAAGGACTTGCGTTCCCGGGTGCTTTAACTCGGGCGTCCCCCAGCACGGCCACGGCAGGCCGTAGAACTCGCCATCGGCGGGGCCACCCTTGGCCCGAAGCGTCGACTTGTCGAAGGTGTGCTGGTACTTCATGTGCATCTTCAGCCGTTCCGGCGATTGGCCGGTGTAGCCGATGGTCCACATGCCTTTGTTGAACTCGCGAGTCAGATCCTCGACCAGCGGGGCTTCCCCGTTGACCTTGATGTTTTTGAACATCTGCTTCGCGAAGCCCAGCTTCTTGGCCAGCAGGAACATGATGTCCTGATCCGGCTTCGCTTCGAAGTAGGGCTCGAACACCTTGTCGCGCCACTGCAGGTTACGGTTTGACGCAGTGACCGAGCCATAGGTCTCGAACTGCGAGCACGCCGGAAGCAGGTACGTCCCGTCCTTGCGGTTGGAAAGCACCGAGGCAAGGTTGGGATGAGGGTCGATGATCAACAGCAGGTCCAATTTCTCCAGGGCCGTCCGCATCTCCTTCAGGCGGGTCTGCGAGTTGGGCGCGTGTCCCCAGAACACCATCGCCCGGGTGTTGGT
The DNA here is from genome assembly GCA_002938075.1 of Alphaproteobacteria bacterium MarineAlpha3_Bin3. Lineage (GTDB taxonomy): Bacteria > Pseudomonadota > Alphaproteobacteria > Rhodospirillales > Casp-alpha2 > Casp-alpha2. The sequence continues at coordinate 14,402 of PTLK01000019.1, read as the reverse complement.
GTCTTGCAGGGCGATTTCGTTCTTGGCCAACAGCACGCCGTCGATCCAGCGCGACACCGGATAGCCCTTCGTCTCCATCAGCTTCTTCGACTTGAAGCGACCAAGGACATACTTGTAGTCAACGTCCCAAACACGGCACCAGTGCTTCCACGAGCCGGTCTTCAGGCCGTAGTAGCCGGGCAGCGAGTGGCTGAGGATGCAGAAGTCGGTCGCACCCTGCACGTTGTCGTGGCCGCGGAAGATGTTGGCGCCGCCGCCGGACACGCCCATGTTGCCAAGGGCCAACTGCATGACGCAGTACGCACGTGTGTTGTTGTTGCCCGTCGTGTGCTGGGTGCCGCCCATGCACCAGATGATGGTGCCGGGGCGGTTGTTGGCCAACGTCCTGGCGACGCGCCGCAATTGCTTGCCGGGAACGCCGGTGACATGCTCGGTCTCGGCTGGGTTCCACTTCTTCACTTCGGATCTGATCTGATCCATGCCGTAGACGCGTTGCTTGATGAACTCCTTGTCTTCCCAGCCGTTCTCAAACACGTGCCAGAGAATGCCCCAGATCAACGCCACGTCGGTGCCCGGACGGAGCCGCACGTATTCATCGGCGTGGGCCGCCGTGCGTGTGAACCGCGGATCGCAGACGATCACGGCGGCGTTGTTCTGCTCCTTGGCCTTGAGGATGTGCTGCATGGCCACCGGGTGAGCTTCCGCCGCGTTGGAGCCGATCATGAAGATCGCTCGCGAGTGGTGCATGTCGGGCATTGAGTTGGTCATGGCGCCGTAGCCCCATGTGTTGGCCACACCGGCGACCGTGGTCGAGTGGCAGATACGTGCCTGGTGGTCGCCGTTGTTGGAGCCCCAGAAGGCGTAGAACTTCCGGAACAGGTACGACTGCTCGTTCGAGAACTTCGCCGAACCGAGCCAGTAGGTGGCGTCGGGACCAGACTGCTTGCGGATGGCAAGAAGTTTGTCACCGATCTCGTTGATGGCCTGATCCCACGAAAGCTTGATCCACTTGCCGCCAACCTGCTTCATCGGATACTTCAGGCGGCGTTCGCCATGGGCGAAATCGCGGACAGTCGCGCCCTTGGCGCAGTGGGCACCAAGGTTCAAGGGGCTGTCCCACCCAGGTTCCTGGCCAATCCAGACGCCTTTGTCGACTTCGGCAATCACCGTGCAGCCGACGGCACAGTGAGTACAGACCGTCTTGATCTGTTTGAGTTGCATGGGCGCGGCCGCCTTCGCCTCCTTGGCCATGCCCGTGGGCAGGACCGAAGCGAGAGCGACACCGCCTGCTGCCACTCCTGAACGCTTTAGGAATGCCCGGCGGTCTATGGAACCACCGATCACGCCGGCCAGCGCCTTCTTTAAACGGGGGCCATTCGCTACCCCGCCGCTCGTTTTGGTGAGCATAAGATGTCTCCTGTTTGGTTTAGTTAAAACCTTGCCAGTTCATAGTATTTCTTCACATGCTCGGTTTCCCGATAGCCGGCACTTTTCCCGCTTTCAGGAACCGCCGCCTTTACCGACTTCGAACTCAAGGCCACGGCCGCCACGGCGGCGACACCACCGGTCACACCGGCGGCCTTAAGGAAGTCACGGCGGGATTTTTTGGTTTTGGTCATTTGCCTCTCCTTTTTGGTTTCCACAATTGCTTCACCAAATGGCGATTCAATCGAATCGCCGGTCGTTTCGGCGGCCAAGTCAGGCCGCTAATTCGAACGCTTGGGCCTCAATGGCCATGAACAGTCTGCCGATGGTTCCGACCGGCATATAGAGCGTGGCCGATTCGGCGCCTTCCAGGTCAGTGAAGAACTGCCCCGCCCACGGCGCCATGTGGGTCATGAAAAATTTTTTCTGGGTTTCCAGGGAGGCGGGCTCGTTGAACGCGCCGGTGATCAACCCATGCATAATTTCACAAAGGCATGCGATGTGGTCCTCTGGCTCCTTGGAGATGCCGGAAGTCTGAATGCCGAGCGCCGCCATGTCGCCGCGCAAATTCGCGAGCGGCTTTTCGAGCAGGAATCCGGTCAGATAATAAGACGCGTAGGGCAGCAATTCACCGCGCGCGCCGTCGCCGTAAAACAGGGCCGAGTACTCGTCTTCGGCGCTCCCCCGGGGGGTCCTGACGGCGACGGTGCCGAGGGCGGCGAAGGCACCGCCGAGTTCGTTTCCGTCGCTTTTCCCTTCGATGGCACGAACGACCTCCAGGGTCTCGTCGCCCATCGGCTCGGCCAGAACGCGGGCCAACAAGGCGTAGAGATGCGCGCGCTCCAAATCCTCTTCGGCAATAGCGCGGTCGCTTTGTTCTGTCGGATTATCAAGGAGTTCGGGCCCCTTTAGGCCTTCTTCTCCATTCCTCCCCATGGAAAGGGTCGCCTCCACCTAAATTATTCCTTTGTTATTGCCGCGTTGCCGCGGAATCCTCCCAAACCGTAGGCCCGTGCGTGGTTTTTTTTCGCCTTTTCGGAAACGTTGCCCCCGAGCCTCCGTTACCCCCCTCAGTGAAAGCTAAATAGCCCGGAGTGTCAACGGATTCATGGCCGATTCAGGAAAATTATTTTCCTAAAACCCCATGTTTTTCACGGGCTTTCGACTAGCGGCCCGGCGAACGTTCGACAAATCTAATGTTCGAAATAAAAACAAAATCGGATCGCGCTTATGCTTATCAGGCGTGGAGGGGGGGGGAAGTTTTTTTCATACCGCGTCGTCGGGCGGACGGACGTCGCTTTTCCGGGGCTTTTTTCGTTTGCTTTCATCACCCTCGGCGGTTTCCTCCCCGTCCTCGCCATCGCCGACGTCGTCGTCCTCGGCTTCGGCATCGGCATCGGCGGTTCGCTTGTTGTCAGCATCGACGCCTTTTTCAGGTGCGGCGGTCTTTGCGGTCTCATCGTTGGCACGGGCTTGGCCGGGCTTGGACGCGCCCTCGCTGACAATTTTCCCAACCAACCTGGCGAGGCTAAAGTCCTCATCGTAGTCGTCGAGGCCGTCGCGGAAATTGAAAATCGGGTTGCTCCGCCACAGCACCCTGTAGGCCTGGCGCTTCAGGAAATCGGGCACGTTTTGGGCGAAAAACGGCTTGAAGTCGGAATCCTTGGTCAGGCTGTCGATGGGCGGCAGATCCTTGACCACATTTTCCTCCTCGGGAGTCAATTCCCGTTCTTCCTCTGCCTCCTCTTCCTCCCTTGCCGCCTCTTCAGCTTCCAACTGGGTCTTGAGGGCCAGCGCCTCGGGCGGCGCCGCTTCCATCTCTATCTCGCCTTCCTCCGGTTCGGCCAGCGGCGGCATCACGGGGACGAACCGGCGATCGGCTACCGGCGCCGCGGCGCCTCTCTTTTTGGGATTTTCCGGCGTCTCCGGCTCGGGCGCGGCGTCTGCGCCCCGGCTTTTCAGTCGCGACCAGCGCCCCAGTCTTCCCTCGGGCCTGCTTCCCGAATCTTCGCTCATTGGAGTGGTCCTTTGGGGCCGTGAAAACCGCTTTTTCGAGGATCATAAGGCTTACGCTTGCGTTTCTTGAACGCCACCTCGACATGATGCTTGGCGATGAATTCTTTCACCCAGGCGACCATTTCCGGCGGCATCGGCACGCCTTCGACGATCTGCTCAGAGTCCTCGGTGTAGCCCTCGGCCTCATGGGGGCTGGCGGTGACAAGAAACGGCACGATTTCGGCCGCGTCGTCCTCCTCGCCCGGAGTCATCACGATGTAGACGTAGGGCTGCAGGTTCGAAAGATTGGTGCGGTAGCCGTCGGTTTCACCGCTTAACAATTCCAGTTTCAGGGTCCCGGCGTGGTAATGGACCCAGCCGTCGCCGTGCTGGAGCTCCTTCCACTCGTCCGTCGTTTCCATGGGCGGCGCCCCCGGAATGATGGCCACCGGCGCCCAGGTATAGTCCTCCCACGGGTTATCGATTTCGCGCCGTTCGACGACAACGCCGACCGGGATGCTGTCTTCGGCGCTCATGCGGCTCCCCTTTCGGTGCTTAGAAGCCTCTCGGCTTCGGTCAAATTCTCCGGCGCGTTGATGTTGAAGAAAGGATCGAACGGATCGGCGGCGAAGTCTACCTCGATCAGGTTGTAGCGCGCCGTCCAGCGGTCGATTTTGCGTATGTCCTCTTCGCTCATCGCCTGGCGGAGTTCCGCCGCCAAGGCCACCGGCCATAACCCGAACACCGGGTGCGCCCGGCCCCGGGACGCGGCACAGGCCATGGCGGCGCCTTCTTCTTCCACCGCCGCCACAAACCGCGCCACCAGGTCGCTCGGCGCGAAAGGCGCATCGCAGGCGAAGGTCGCCACCCACGAGCACTGGGGCTGGTTCGCCGCCGCCCACTCCATCCCCGTGAGCACGCCGGCCAACGGCCCGGCGAAGCCCCCGGACTCGTCACTTATCACGTCCGCGATGACCGGCAGGCCGTAGCCCGAGAACCGTCCCGGATCGCCGTTGGCGTTGATCAACAGCACCGCGACTTGCGGCCGGACGCGTTCCACGATGTAGTCCATGATCGTCCGTCCGCCGAGAGTGCGAAGGCCCTTATCGCCGCCGCCCATGCGCTTGGCCCGGCCGCCGGCCAGCAGCACTCCGGCGACGGTTGCCGTCATTCCGCCGCTCCCTTGCGTTTCAGGGCCGGCGGCTCATCCTCGGCGTCGGCGGCGTCGGCGTCGTATTCGATGCGGTCATGACCGGCGAGGACGACAAAGCGCTTGCCCCGGGCGCGGCCGATCAGGGTCATGTTGACCTGGCGCGCCAGTTCGACGCCCCAGGCGGTGAAACCGGACCGCGACGCCAGGATCGGAACCCCCATCTGTACCGCCTTGATGACCATCTCGCTGGTCAGTCGCCCGGTGGTGTAGAAGATCTTGTCGCCGCCTTCGATGTTGTTCATGAACATGTAGCCGGCGATCTTGTCGATGGCGTTGTGGCGCCCGACGTCTTCCATATACAACAGCGGCCGGTCCTGTTGGCACAGCACGCAGCCATGAATGGCGCCGGCCTCCAGGTACAGGCTGGGCTGGGTGTTGATCTTCTTCATCAGGGTATAGAGCCAGGACGTTTTGATGATCGCGTCCTTGGGCAGGACCACGTTTTCGAAACTCTCCATGACGTCACCGAATACCGTCCCCTGGGCGCAGCCGGAGGTCAGGGTCTTTTTCTTCAGCTTGTCCTCGAAGTCGGTCTTGCCGGGGGTGCGGACGACGATGGTGTCGATGTCTTCCTCGTAATCGAAGCCGGTGATTTCGTCGCCGAGCTGGATCATGTTCTGGTTCACCAGGTAACCGAGGGCCAGGTATTCCGGATAGTCGCAGATCGACATCATGGTGACGATTTCCTGGCTATTGAGGTAGAGCGTCAACGGGCGCTCGACGACCACCGAGGTGGTGATCGGGATGCCGTCCTGGTCGGCGCCCTCGACCCGCTCGGTCAGGCGTGGGTCTTTTGGATCGGGCGCGATCAGAAATTCGTCGTCGCTCATTTTCGTTTTCCCCAGGAAATTAGAGAGCCGGCCCCTCGGCCCGGCGACTAAGACTATGGATATCGGCGGCGGGGATTACAAGAGGCGCGAAAAGAAGATGAACCACTCATACCAAGGAGCTAAAAAGAATGCTCCCGTCATTGCTCCTTTTGCTGCGTGTCTTTGGGGTTGAAAAAAAGATGGCGGCTGAGAAACAGCACAGAAGCAGCAACAGGAAAATGATTATGAATTTTGTTATTTTTATGTTTAAAATACCATTTATTTCAATATTATGTAAAAATAACACGATTTGTGAGATCTTGTGGGCTTTCTGACATGACCGATTTCTCCGACGCGTTTGGCGCCGCCTTGGGCCTGGTGCTCGGCTTCGACGCCGACCTGGCCGAGATCGTGGGGCTGTCGCTCCGCGTCAGCTTCCTAGCGGTCGCGATCGCCACCGCCGTCGGCCTGCCGGTCGGCGCGGCGATCGCGCTGTACCGGTTTCCCGGCCGCGCGGCGCTGCTGGTCGCCATGAACGCGCTGATGGGGCTGCCGCCGGTGGTGGTCGGGCTGATCGTCTATCTGACTCTAAGCCGCGCCGGGCCGTTAGGCGTGTTCGGGCTGTTGTTCACCCCGGCGGCAATGATCTTCGCCCAGATGCTGCTGGTGACGCCGATCATCGCGGCGCTGACCCGCCAGGTGATCGAGGACCTATGGGTGGAATACGAGGAACAGTTGCGTTCGCTCGGCGCCGGACCGGGGCGCGCCGTGCCGGCGTTGTTGTGGGACGGGCGTTATTCCTTGTTGACGGCGGTGCTGGCCGGGTTCGGCCGCGCCTCGGCCGAGGTCGGCGCGGTGATGATCGTCGGCGGCAACATCGACCACGTGACCCGGGTGATGACGACGGCGATCGCCCTCGAGGTATCGAAGGGCGACCTGGCGCTGGCACTGGGGCTCGGCATCGTGCTGATGGCGCTATCGCTGGGCGTCAACGGTGCCGCCTTCGCGCTGAAGGAAGCGGCGGAAAGGCGGCTCGGATGATCCTTCCGCTCACCATCCAGGACGTCTCGTTCGAGATCGGCGGCATCCGCCTGATCAAGGACCTTAACTGCACGCTGGAGGCCGGCCCCCGGACCATGATCCTGGGCGCCAACGGGGCCGGCAAGAGCCTGTTTCTCAGGCTCTGCCACGGCCTCATCCGGCCGACCACGGGCCGGGTGCTGTGGCAGGGCGCCAAGGGCCGTGATCCCGCCGACGCCCAGGCGATGGTGTTTCAGCGCCCGGTGATGCTGCGCCGTTCCGTCGCCGCCAACGTCGATTACGCGCTGAAGCTCCGGGGCATGGCGGCGGCCGAGCGCCGCGCTGCCGTCGAGGATGCGTTGGGTCACACCGGGCTGCGACGGCTCGCCGACAACCCGGCCCGCGTGCTGTCCGTCGGCGAGCAGCAGAAGTTGGCCCTGGCCCGCGCCTGGGCGCTGCAGCCCGAGGTGTTGTTCCTCGACGAGCCGACCGCCAGCCTCGACCCCGCCGCCACCCACGCCGTCGAGCAGATCATCAACGCCATCGATGCCGCCGGCACCCGCATCGTCATGACCACCCACGACCTCGGCCAGGCGCGGCGGCTCGGCGATGAGGTGATGTTCCTCAACCGCGGGCGGCTGCTAGAAAAGGCCCTCGCCGAACGGTTCTTCTCGGAGCCCGAGAACGACTTGGCGCAGGCGTTCCTCAAGGGTGAGCTTCTATGGTGGCAGCGGGGCCGGGACAATCTGAAAAGAAACCCGCCCAAACAGAGAAGGCAATGACGATGAAAAGGCTGATGACGGAAATGGCAATGGTATTGGGGGCGCTTGTTTATGCCGCGCATGGAGCCGGTCCGGCGGCGGCGGAAACGTTCATCACCGTCGCCTCGACCACCTCGACCCAGAACTCAGGCCTCTACGACTACATCCTGCCCCGGTTCACCACCAAGACGGGTATCACGGTCCGCGTCATCGCCGTCGGCACCGGACAGGCGGTTCGTCTGGCTAGGAACGGCGACGCCGACGTGCTGTTCGTCCACCACAAGGCATCGGAGGAGAAATTCGTCGCCGACGGCTTCGGGATCAGGCGCTTCGACGTCATGGTCAACGACTTCGTCCTGCTGGGGCCGGAGAGTGACCCGGCGGTTGTCGGCGGGGAGGAGGACATCGCCGAGGCGCTTTCGAAAATCGCCGGGGCCAAGGCGGCGTTTGCCTCGCGGGGCGACGACAGCGGCACGCATAAGAAGGAACTGTTTTTATGGAAGGCGTCGGGCGCCGACCCGAAGGCGGCCTCGGGCTCGTGGTACCGGGAGACGGGGGCCGGCATGGGGGCGACCCTGAACACCGCCAGCGCCATGAACGCCTACGTCCTGACCGACCGGGCGACGTGGCTGAAGTTCAGCAACAAAGGCGCCTTGAAAATCCTCGTCGAGGGCGACAAGCGGCTGTTCAACCATTACGGCATCATCCTGGTCAACCCGAAGAGGCATCCCCACGTGAAGGTAAAGGAGGCGCAAGCCTTCATCGACTGGGTGCTGGGGGCGGAAGGCCAGGCCGCCATCGGGGCCTACAGGATCGAGGGCCGGCAGGCGTTCTTTCCGAACGCGGGGAGGTAGGGGACTTAGCCGCCGGTTTTCCCCGGCCGCCACTTGGTGATCCGGTGGTTGCCGAAGTCGGTGACGAACACCGAGCCGTCGGCGGCCACCGCCACGCCCATGGCGTACGTCAACCGCTCGGGCCCTTCACCCTTGTCCCCGAAGGCGGTCAAAAACGCGCCGTCGGGGCTGAATTTCTGCACCCGGTGATTGTAGAAGTCGGCGGCAAAGACATTGCCGGCCCCGTCCACGGCGAGCCCGGTGACGGTGACGAACCAGCCCCGGAACGGGCCCCAGATGTTGGCCGCGAACGGCCCGCCCCACTTGCCCAGGAAACGTCCGTCGACGCCGAAGGCCTGGATGCGGTCGTTGTAGCCGTCGGCGACGTAGAGAGTGCCCTTAGGCCCGAGCGCCACGTCGGTCGGGTAGTTGAAGGCGCCGGCCCCGATCCCGACTTTTCCCGTCGTTCCCCACAGGCGGACGAAGGTGCCGTCGGGGCGCAGGCACTGGACCCTATGGTTGTAGAAGTCGGCGACATAGAGATCGCCATTGGCGGCGACGGCGCCCCCCCGGGGGGCCTTGAATTCATCCGGCCACGATCCCGCCCCGCCGACGGTCCTGAGCGGTACGCCGCCGAGGCCGAATACAAAGATATCATCGGCGCCATAGCGGCCTGACAAGCGGCCCGCCGTCCGTTGCGGGCAGCGGGGCGGGCTTCAAAACTTGACCCCGTCGACGACGATCATGTTGGCCTTCGACGCCGCCTGGCGCAGCGCCTTCGGGCCTTGGTATTCGGCCGAGGCGTGCCAGGCCTTGGCCGCTTCCCTATCGGGGAATTTCAGGATCACCATCCGGGACCACGGCCAGTCGCCTTCCAGCACCTCCCTATCGCCGCCGCGGACGATGAATTCGCCACCGTATTTTTCCAGGATCGGCGGCACCTGGGCGCGGTAGGTCTCGAAGGTCTCGGGGTCGGTGATTTCTATCTGAGTGACGATGTAGGCGGCCATATTCTTTATTCTCCTTAATAGTGCGGCACTCAAACGAAGTGACCCTTCTTGACGTAAAAGACGCAGCCCTGTTCCGAGAACGGCTCGTGGACACTGCCCGCCGGCTGGCGCTGCCAGGCGCCTTTGCCATAGGTTCCGTCTTCATCGGCAAGGGTGCCGTCGAGGACGAACAGCTCGGTGCCGGCCTCGTGGCGGTGGCGCGCTATCCGGGTCCCGGCCAGGATGCGCATCAGCATCACCTTCTCGTCGCCGAATTCGTGCAGCGGCTTGATGTCGACCCCGGCCTCGGGGCCCGGTTGCCAGTCAAGGGCGTCGGTGTCGAGGACAACCTTCTTGCTGTCGGCGGGGTCCATCTGCATCAGCTTGACCAGGATCTCGCGGCCCTCGTCGCTCCAGGCCGAATGGCTGGTGCCGACGGGGTGGCGGACGTAGGTGCCGGCCGGGTAATCGCCGTCTTCGTCGGAAAAGACGCCGTCGAGGACCAGAAACTCCTCGCCGCCGCCGTGGGTATGTTCGGGGTATGGACCTCGGCGCGTTTGGTGAGATCGGCGTTGATCTTCATTGCTTGCCCGCGAACAGCCGCGCCATCAGGCCGTCGGCCTGGGCCAGGCGGCGCTTGAGGAACGCCCGCGTCCGTTCCTGGTTTTCCGTGTCGTCCCGGCACCATACCGCGAGGGTGGCCAGAAACAACGCCGTCAGGCCGGTTTCCTCGATCTGCTTGCGCAGTCCCCCGGCGTCGAGCCCGGCCAGGTCGCGCAGCCACTGGATCAGCCGCGACAGGTTGAATACCATCGGCACATAATGGTGCGGGTGGAAGATCCACAGCTTCGCCGACAGCATCTCCGCCGTCACCCGGCGGTGCGGCGCCAGGGCGTCGAACCAGCGCCGCATCAGGATTTCCAGCCGCGCGGCCGCGGGGCGGCGGGAAAATCCCCTCGGCGGCGGCGCCAGCATGGCGTCGAGCCCGACCCGGAACCAGGCGTCGGCGATGGCGTCGGTGTCCCGGAAATGGCGGCGCAGTTCCGACACCGGCACCTTGGCCCGGGCGGCGACGGCGCTCAAACCGGCGGACGCCCAGCCCTCCTCCCCGGCGATGGCGAGGGCGGCCTTGAGGATGCGGTCTTGGACGCCGGTTTTCGCTTTCGTGGCCACGGGAACCCTCCCAAAAAAAACCTACGGCCCGTTATAGACGACTTTCCCCAGGGCGGAAGTTTCGTAGCCGGCCATGTCGGCGGCACGGGCCTCGAAGGCGTCGGTACGGGCAAACGCCAGCAGCTTCTGCACCGGGTCCTCGAAATAGTCGCGGCGGCGCACCAGCAGGTCAAAGCGTTCCCGGTGCAGGCTCAGGAAATCGAGCTTGAAGGTATGCGCCGCCGAGGCGACGGCGAGCCCGGCGTCGGCCTTACCTTCCGACACCCGAAGCGCGAGGTCGGTTTCGCCGCGGGCCGGTTTCTCCAGGATCTCCAGGTCCGCCGCCTTCGTCCCCGCCTCGGCCAGCAGGTGATCGAACAGGATGCGGCTGCCGGCTTCCGCTTGACGGGCAACGACGCGGGCCTTGTTCGCCCTCAGGTCCTCGATCGAGGTAATGCCGAGCGGGTTGCCGGCCGCCAGCACCAACCCCTGGTCGCGCCACGCCCATTCGATCAGCACCACGTCCAGGCCCTTAAACGTGCGTTCTACCGCGGCCCGGTTGTAGCCGCCGCTTTCGGGGTCAAACACGTGCAGCCCGCAGATCACCGCTTCCCCCGCCGCCAGCCGTTCCAGCCCGTCGAGGCTGCCGCCCGGCATCAACGCCAGCCCGCAACCGGATTCGTTCAGGCTCCATTCGAGAAGCGGGTCGTGGCTGCCGGCCAAGACCGGCGGCGGCGACGGCATGGCCCGGTCCGGAAATTCGGTGCCGTCGGCCACCCATTGGTCGATCAGGTGCTTCGGGAACAACCACTTGCCGGTGACCCGGGTGCTGGGGATGCGTTTGCCGCGCAACAGGTCATAGACCTTGCGCTCCTTGATGCGCAGGTATCCGGCGACCTCGCGGGTGGTCATCAATTGGCTCAACGAACGTCCCCTTGCCTGTATAAACCTGCAGTATACGGTGTTTTTTCCCGCCGGTCTGCTCTCATGAGACAAAATAATCAAGAGGCGGGGAGCGGCATTTGCCGCGACAGGGACAAAAAAAGAGGGACAAACGGTTCCCGGTAGCCTAAATAAAGCCTGGTAATGAATGACGGTCGGCCCGGGGTGGCGCATGGCCCCCGGTACCTGGGAACGGTGGTCCAACCACTGCATTCCCCTGGGAGGAAGGCTTCTCGATGAAGCTAAACGGCAAAGAAGTCCTCGTATGCAACTGCGAGGGCACGATGACCATTGACGGCAAGGCGCTGGCCAAGGCCTGCCAGGGCAGCGATAAGAAGGGCGGCGGCAAAAAGGCCGAGGAACTCAGCGTCGCCAGCCACCTCTGCCGCACCCAGATCGAGGAATTTCAGCGCCTCGCCGGCCAGGGCTCGGAGCTTCTCGTCGCCTGCACCCAGGAAGCGCCCCTGTTCCTGGAGACCCTGGATGAAATGGGCGAAGACGCCCCGGCCGCCCAATTTATCAACATCCGCGAAAAGGCCGGCTGGTCCAAGGACGCTAGCGGAAAATCGCCCCGGAAAACCGACATGACGGCGAAGATGGCAGCGCTCCTGGCCGAGGCCGCCCTCGACCTCGAGGCGGCGACCTCGGTGACCATGATCTCTGGCGGCGTGCTGCTGGTGATCGGCAACGACGACCGGGCGCTGGAGGCGGCGAAGAAGGTCGCCTCGCGGCTCGACGTCACCGTGGTCCTGGAGCCCGGCTCGGGCGTCCAGCCGCCGGCGTTGATGGACGTGCCGGTGTTCACCGGCCGTGTGACCCAGGCCGAGGGGCATCTCGGCCAGTTCCAGGTCACCATCGAGGCGTTCCAGGCGGCCTCGGCATCATCCCGCGAATCCCTCAATTTCGACGGCACCGGCGAAACCGGCACCTCGGTCTGCGATTTGATCCTCGACCTGCGCGGCGGTACGCCGCTGTTCCCGGCACCGGAAAAGCGCGACGGCTATTTCAACCCCGACCCTGGCAACCCGGCGCTCATCGGCGACGCGCTGTTGCAGCTCACCGACATGGTCGGCGAGTTCGACAAACCCCAATACATTGACTACGACGAAAGCATCTGCGCCCATTTCAGCGCCGGAATCACCGGGTGCACGCGCTGCATCGACCACTGCCCGACCGGCGCCATCACCCCCGATACGGTCAACGAGCGGGTTTCCCTAGACCCCTATATCTGCGCCGGCTGCGGCACCTGCGCCAGCGTCTGCCCGACCGGCGCCGCCAAATATACGCTGCCGGCCGGCGACGGGCTTTATCAGCGCCTGAGGACGGTGCTGCGCACCTACCTGGCGGCCGGCGGCAAGAAAGCCAAGGCACCGCAGATCCTGGTCCATGACCAGGGTTTCGGGTCCGAGATGATCGACGCCATGGCCAGGGGAGGCGGCGGCCTGCCGGCCAACATGCTGCCGTTCGCGCTTAACCAGGTGACCCAGGTGGGCCTCGATTTCCTGCTTTCGGCTTCGGCCTACGGGGCCGAACGGGTGCTGGTTTTGGTCGGCCCGGCGCAAGCCGACGAGAAGGCCGGGCTGGAGTCTGAAATAGCCCTCGCCGAGGCGGTTCTCGACGGCCTCGGCTACGGCAAGGAAAGGTTCGCCATCGTCGACTACACCGACCCGGCGGCCCTCGAGGACCGGCTCTATGGCCTCGATGGGCTGGCCCCCCTGCCCAACGCCGATTTCTTAGGGCTAGGTCGCAAGCGCTCGGTGATGAGCCTGGCCCTGGCGGATCTGTACAAGGCCGCCCCCAACAAGGTCGATACCCTGGACCTGCCCGAAGGCGCGCCCTTCGGCACCCTCGAGGTCGACGTCGAGGGCTGCACGTTGTGTCTGGCGTGCGTCGGCGCGTGCCCCACCGGGGCCCTGAAGGACAACGAGGACAAGCCGCAGCTCAGCTTCGCCGAGGAAGCCTGCGTGCAATGCGGCCTGTGCAAGAACACGTGCCCGGAAAAGGTCATCACCCTCGTCCCCCGGCTCAGTTTCCTGGAGGCGGCACGCTCATATCAGGTGATCAAGGAGGAGGAGCCGTTCGAGTGCATCCGCTGCGGCAAGCCGTTCGGCACCCGATCGACCATCGAGAACATGCTCAAGAAGCTCGAAGGCCACCCCATGTTCCAGGAAAAGGGCGGCACCGAGCGGTTGAAGATGTGCGACGATTGTCGGATCTTCGCCCTGGCGGAAGAGGACGAACACCCGTTCGCCGGCAGCGCCCGGCCGAAACCCCGGACCACCGACGATTACCTGCGCGAACGCGAGGAACTACGCCAGATGGCGGCCAAGGACATGAAGGAAAAGGGCTTGGCACCCCCTGACGACGAAGGCGGCAGTGGCGAAGGAGACGGCGGATGAGCGGCGCGAAAACCCGCACCGATTTTAGGGGCGACAACGGCGAGTCTCTCGCCTACATTATAAAAAAAGCAAAACAGACAAACATCAGGCGAGGATTCCAATGATTGACCCCTTCGGGCGCGAGGTAAGCTATCTCAGGGTTTCGGTGACCGACCGCTGCGATTTCCGCTGCGTCTATTGCATGTCGGAAAACATGACCTTCCTGCCCAAGGCTGACGTGCTGAGCCTGGAGGAACTCGACCGCCTGTGCTCCGCCTTCGTCCGCAAGGGGGTGAAAAAACTGCGCCTCACCGGCGGCGAGCCCCTAGTCCGCCGCAACATCATGAGCCTTTTCCGCAACCTGTCCCGGCTCCTGATAAGCGGCGATTTGAAGGAGCTGACCCTGACCAGCAACGGCAGCCAGTTGCCAAAATACGCCTCCGAGCTGGTCGATTGCGGCGTCAAGCGCATCAACATCTCCATGGACAGCCTCGACGCCGACAAATTCCGCAAGCTCACCCGCTGGGGCGATCTGGGCAAGGTGCAGGAAGGCATCCGCGCCGCCCGCGACGCCGGCCTCGCCATCAAGATCAACGTCGTCGCGCTGCGCAACTTCAACGACGACGAGATCGAGCCGCTGATCCGCTGGTGCGGCGACGAGGGCTACGACATGACCCTGATCGAGACCATGCCGCTGGGCGACATCGGCGGCGACCGGGTGGAACAATACCTACCCCTGTCCGAGGTCCGCGAACGGCTGGAGCAGACCTTCACCTTCACCGACCTCGACTACAAGACCGGCGGCCCGGCGCGCTATGTCGAGGTCAAGGAGACCGGGCGCATGCTTGGCTTCATCACCCCGTTGACCCACAATTTCTGCGAGGG
>PTLK01000189.1 GCA_002938075.1 Alphaproteobacteria bacterium MarineAlpha3_Bin3 | reverse complement strand
CCGACGGCGGCGTCGGACGCAAGCTCGATTTCCTGTGTCAGGAGTTCAACCGCGAGGCCAATACGCTATGCTCGAAGTCCCAGGACATTGAGCTGACCCGGATCGGGCTCGACCTGAAGGCGACCATCGAGCAATTCCGCGAGCAGGTGCAGAACATTGAGTAACGATAAAGATTCCGCCGCCGTCACCATTTCCCGGCGCGGCCTGATGCTGGTCCTGTCGTCGCCGTCTGGGGCCGGCAAGTCGACGATTTCGAGGGCGCTGCTGAACCGCGATCCAGACATCTCCATGTCGGTGTCGGTGACCACCCGGCCGATGCGACCCGGCGAGACCGAGGGCGAGGACTATATCTTCGTCGATCAGGAAAAGTTCAAACAAATGGCCGTCGCCGGTGAGTTCCTGGAACACGCCACGGTTTTCGAGAATTCCTACGGCACCCCGAAAGGCCCGGTCGAGGAAATCCTCAAGCAAGGCCGGGACGTGCTGTTTGACGTCGATTGGCAGGGTACCCAGCAACTGGCGGAAAACGCCCGCAAGGATCTGGTCAGCGTCTTCATCCTGCCGCCGTCGGTCAACGAACTGGAGAAGCGCCTGCACAACCGGGCCCAGGATTCCGAAGAGGTGGTGCAAAAACGGATGGCTAGGGCGGCGTCGGAAATGAGCCATTGGGCCGAATACGATTACGTCATCGTCAACGAGTACGTCGAGGCCAGCGTCGCCCGGGTCGAGGCCATCCTCGTCGCCGAACGGCTGAAACGGGACCGCCAGGCGGGCCTCGGCGATTTCGTCCGCGGCATGGGGGTCGGCCAGTAACCTTCCGCTTTAACCGGCGCCTTCATGGACGGCGCGGGCGATGGCGCAAAATTCCTCGACCGACAGATCCTCGGCCCGGACCGTCGGCTCGATGCCCAGCGCGCCCAGGTCCAGGCCCAGGCCCAGGGGTTTCAGGCTCGATCTCAGCATTTTCCTGCGCTGCCCGAAGGCGGCCGCGGTCACCGTTTCCAGGGCCTGCCAATCGGCCGGGGCCAGCGGAGCCGGGCGGGGGATCACCGAAACCACCGACGAGGCGACCTTAGGCGGCGGCGTGAAGACCTGCTTCGAGACGTTGAATTCGTGCCGGACTTCGGCCAGCCACTGGGTGATTACCGAAAGCCGCCCGTAAGCCTTGCTTCCTGGCTGGGCAACCAGGCGCCCGGCGACTTCTTTCTGGAACATCAGGGTCAGACCGTCGAAATCCGTAATCCGGCGAAGCCAGCCCAAAAGCAACGGCGTCGCGATATTGTAGGGCAGGTTGGCGACGACGCGCCGGGGCGGCGAAGTGAGGGCCTGAACGTCCGTCCCGAGGGCGTCGGCCTCGATGACTTCGAGCCGCCCCGGATAGGCCGCCGACAGTTCCCTGAGCGCCGCGACGCATCGGCTGTCCTTTTCGACGGCCAGGACCTTCCTTGCCCCCGTTTCCAATAGCGCCCGGGTCAGGCCGCCCGGGCCGGGACCGATTTCGATGACGGTGACGTCGCCCCAGTCCCCGGCCCAGTCCCCGGCCGCGCGGGCGATGCGCCGGCACAGGTTGAGGTCGAGAAGGAAATGCTGGCCCAAGGATTTCCGGGCGCCGAGGTCGAAACGCCGGATGACGTCGCCAAGGGGCGGCAGGTCGGGGGGCAGGCCAGGGGATTTATCAGGGGATTTATCGGGAGATTTGCCAGGGGATTTATCGGAAGGCATGGCGGCCCGTCTTTCAGGCGGCTTCGGCGGAGGCGCGGTACCCGGCCATGGCCGCCGCCATCCCGAGCGCCGCCATGAGACTGTTTTCATCGGCCTTGCCGGTGCCGGCGATGTCGAGGGCGGTGCCGTGATCGGGCGACGTGCGCACAAACGCCAGCCCCAACGTCACGTTGACGGCGCGATCGAAGGCCAGGGCCTTGATCGGGATCAGGGCCTGATCGTGGTACATGCAAAGGGCGGCGTCGAAGGTTTCGCGCTTTCGCGGCGTAAACAGCGTATCGGCCGGTACCGGGCCGAAGGCCTCGATTCCGGCATCCCGAAGGGCCTCGACGGCGGGGCGGATGATCTCGGCTTCCTCCGATCCCATGGCGCCGTCTTCGCCGGCATGGGGATTGAGCCCGGCGACGGCCAGCCTCGGCCGGGAGATGGCGAAATCCGCTTCCAGGGCCGCCGCCGTCACCAGTCCGGCCTGGGTAATGAGGCCGGTGTTGAGGATTTTGGTGGCGTCGCGAAGGCTTTCGTGAATGGTCACCGGAACGACCCTGAGGTCGTCCGCGGCCAGCATCATCACCGGCGCCGTGTCGATGCCGGAAAGGGCGGCCAGGAACTCGGTATGGCCGGGATAGGAAAAGCCCGCCTTATAAAGGGTGCTTTTGTGGATCGGGTTGGTGACCACGGCCCCGGCCTCGCCGTCCATGGTCAGCCGGACGGCGGTTTCTATGGCCGCCATGACCGCCTCGGCGTTGGCGGGTTCGGGCTTGCCGGGCACGGTGTCGGCCGCCAACGAAGTTTTCAACACCGGCAGTGCGGACACGAAAATCGCCGCCGCCTCGCCCGGTCGTTCGATGACTTTGATGGGCGCCGCCAGCCCAAGGTTCCGGGCCAGAGATTGCAACCGCGCCGGATCGTCGATGATGAAAAACGGCGCTAGGCCCTCGGCGCGCCGGGTCCAGGCCTTGAGCGCGATCTCGCCGCCGATGCCGGCCGGTTCCCCCATGGTTACCGCCAGGGGGGCCGGGCTGGAGCCGGTCATAACCTAATGTCCACGAAGGCGGCGCGGCGCAAATTCCGCATGTGTTGGCGGGCGGCAAGGCCCATACGTTCGTTGATCAACTTGTTGGCGATGCGCTCGCGGTGTCCGGCGGCGGGCAACTCGAGATTCTCGACCTCGTCGCGGCGGCAGACCATCAGGACGATGACCCCGTCATTGGTTCGCAGCGGGCGGCTGGCCTTTAGGGCCGGCAAACCGCGAACCAGGTCACGCTGTTGGGGAGCCAGGGCGCTGGTTTTGATGTCGCCCAGGTTGCCGGAAAGGGGGGAGCCGATTTCCTTGCCCATCTTATCCAGGTCTTCGCAGTTCTTGGCTTTGTCGGCGAAGATTTTTGCCCCTTCCATGGCGTCGGAGACGGCGGCGGGACCGGTACCGGGGGGGAGGGGCAGGAACAGTTGCTGCAAATTGACGACCGGCGACGCCGTTTCGGGGCTGGCCAGTCCGCGGGCGGTGCGTTGTTTCCTTAAATACAGGATGTAATAACCGTCGACGGTCCGAACCGGTGGCGATAATCGGCCCGGCCGGAGTTTGGCCAGAGCCTGGTCAAGATCGTTTCCCAATTGGCCGAGCCTGTTCCAGCCCAAATTGCCGCCGCTTTCGGCGGTCGGGCTTTTGGAGAAGTTTTGCGCCAGCGCCTGGAAGTTGGCCCCGGCCTGTGTCTGTTGGATCAGCCGGTTGGCGAGGGAAAGGATTTCCCGTTCGTTTTCCGGTTTGTCCACGGGTAGGAAAATCTCCGACACAAGGTATTCAGGCTTTCCCTTGTTGCTTTCGATTTTGCTCAGGACCTCGTCGATTTCCTCGTCGCTGACTTGAGAGAGGGCGCCAAAGCGGCCCTGAACCAGCTTCCTCCAGGCAATTTCAGACTCGATCCGGGTGGTCAACGACGATTTTCGGATATTTCTTGAAGCCAGGAACTTATCCAACCCGCCTTTGTCGAAGCCGTTACCCTTTTCAACCCGGCGAAGGGCCCTCTCGACTTCGCCTTCGGAAACGGGAATCCCCAAACGGGTGGCTTCCTGACGCTTTAATTCATCGTCGATCAAGGACCGTAATATCTGGGGGCCGAGCCTTTGGCGTGTTTCATTGGTATCGGGAAGGCCGGAGAACGCGACGACGAAATTGAGCCGCATGTTCAGGTCGTAGACGGAGATCATTTCGTCATTGACCACGGCCGCGATTCTGAGCGCGTCCTGGGCCCGGGCGCCCCATGGGGCCGAGAACAGAACCAGCGCCAACACACACACAAATAACCGTTTCATGGCCAAGCCGTCTG
>PTLK01000188.1 GCA_002938075.1 Alphaproteobacteria bacterium MarineAlpha3_Bin3 | reverse complement strand
CACTAAGCTCCGACGCCTACGACCTCCTCGAAGCGCTAATGATGCGGCGGAAAAAATATCTTGAAAAACTGAAGATTCGGTCCGGGTCCTGACCCCGGCCATGGTCGGGAATTAAATGCCCCTGGCCGGTGAAAGGCCGGACCCAAATCAAGGTGAATGGAAACCAGCGAAGGAACGCCGCCAGCACAAGCGGTCGAATACGAATATCCTGGCCGTCGCTTTCGAGGGCCAGTCCCTCGACACTCATGACCTGAGCATCGACGGCACCCTGATCGCCGGTTATGACAACCCGTTGTCGGCCGGTTCCTTGCTGTCGGTGACCGGAATCGGGTCTTTCGGGGCCAAGATGACGGAGGTCAATATCCGCGCCCGGGTCAATCGTGCCGGCCCTGGGCCCAGTGAACTGGCGTTGACGTTTCTGGACCTGGATGAACGGGCTTACGGCATCCTTCAGGATCATATGGCGAACCGGGTCGAGGGGTTAGAGGCCCCCGAGGCACAGGCTCCCCCGGACCCCCAAGCGCCCGACGATCAATCGTAAAGGTCTTTGGGGTCGATTTCGACGTCGGTGATGACCGTAACCTCGCCATCCCTGATGGCATTGAAGAAACAGTTCCGTCGCCCGGTGTGGCAGGCGACGCCGGTTTGGTCGACTTGGACGAGGACCGTATCGTTGTCGCAATCCCAGCGAAAATCCTTCAACGCCTGGGTCTGGCTGGAGGTTTCGCCCTTGCGCCACAGCTTGCCCCGGGACCGTGACCAGTAACAAACCTGCCCGGATTTCAAGGTTTCGATGACCGCGTCGCGGTTCATCCACGCCATCATCAGCACCTCGCCGGTGTCGAATTGCTGGGCGATCGCCGGCACCAGGCCATCGTCGTTGAAGGCGATGGCGTCGGCAACCTGTCCGGCGGCGGCTTCGAGCTTGTCCTTGCTGCCCATGTCGTCGCTCATGGGGGGTCCTTTGCGGTTCTGCAAGGCCCTACATCTGCCTTTGCGGGCGATCTGTCAACCGGGCTCGACGCCTAAGGGGAGCGGGTCTATAATGTTATATTGTAACATTTTTAGCGGAACCAAAGCGCACCGGAATGGAACTCATGACCCTCTCCACCGCCTTTATGGACACCGGCCACGACCACGCCAATTGCATGGAATCCGCCCTCGACAGGGCGTCGGCGTTATGCGGTGAACGCGGCGTCCGCCTGACGCCGCTGCGGCGCCGGGTGCTGGAACTGGTTTGGGTCGGCCACAAGCCCCTCGGCGCCTATGAAATCCTCGACACCCTGAAAGCCGAGCGCCGGGGCGCGGCGCCGCCGACGGTTTACCGGGCCCTGGACTTTCTATTGCAACACGGGCTGGTGCACCGGATCGAAAGCCTCAATTCCTTCGTCGGCTGCCCGGACCCGTTGAAACCCCACGGCGGGCAGTTCCTGATTTGCCGGTCCTGCGGCCTGACGGCCGAATTGAACGACCACCGCATCGACCAGGCGATCCGCAACAGTGCCAACCAGGCCGGTTTCGCGGTCGGCAGGCCGATGATCGAAATCGAAGGTTTGTGCCCCTATTGCCGGGACGCGGGCGAAGGGTCCCCCTGATGACCGCCCGGATTACTGCCCGAATTCCAGATCGTTTCCCCACCGCCGAAATCCTGATCGAGGCCGAGAGCCTCTCGGTCACCCGCCGCGGCAAGAAAATCCTGTCCAACGCCGGGGTTCGGGTCCGCGCTGGCGAAATCGTCACCCTGATCGGCCCCAACGGCGCTGGCAAGACAACGGTTGTCAGGATCGTTCTCGGGTTGATGAAGCCGGACCGGGGAGAAGTCTTTCGCCGCCCGGGACTGGTGGTCGGCTATATGCCGCAGCGGCTGCACATTGACCCGACCCTGCCGTTGACGGTCGGGCGGTTCCTGACCCTGGGGGCCAAAAGGGGCCGCCCCCGGACCCTGGACCGGACCAACCGGGTGCTGGAGGAAGTCGGCTCCGGAACCATCATGGACACCCCCCTGGAGGCCGTTTCGGGCGGCGAATTCCAGCGCGTCCTGCTGGCCCGGGCGCTGCTCAGGGACCCGGACCTTTTAGTCCTCGACGAACCCTCGCAGGGCATTGACGTCACCGGGCAGGCGGATCTTTTCGGGCTGATCTCGCGCATCCGCGATCAACGGGGCTGCGGCGTTTTGATGGTGTCGCACGATTTGCATCTGGTGATGGCGCAGACCGACGAGGTGATCTGCCTCAACCATCATGTCTGTTGCGCCGGGCATCCTGAAACGGTCGCCAACGACCCCAGCTACATCGAATTGTTCGGCAAACAGGTGGCCGACTCGCTCGCCGTCTATCACCACCATCACGACCACGCCCACGATGCCGACGGCCGCATGGTGCCGCTCGACGGGCCGACCGGGGATTTCCCCGGCGAAGAGGATGAAAGGGCCAGCCGTGGATGATTTTATGATCCGGGCCCTGATCGGCGGCTCGGGCGTTGCCGCCGTGGCCGGGCCGCTGGGGGCCTTCGTGGTCTGGCGCCGGATGGCTTTTTTCGGCGGCACCCTGTCCCATTCGGCCCTGCTGGGGGTGGCGTTGGGGTTTCTTCTCGGCATCAACCTCAACGTCGGCATCTTCGCCGTCACCGCCGTCGTCGCCGTTTCCCTGGTCGCGCTGGGGCGCCGCGCCCACCTGTCGGACGATACCTTGCTGGGCATACTGGCCCATGCCAGCCTGGCCCTAGGGCTGATCGTGCTGGCCTCCATGGAGGCCCGGCGCGTCGATCTGATGGCTTATCTGTTCGGCGACGTCCTGGCGGCGACAATAGGCGATATCGCGTTGATATACGGCGGCGGCGCCGTGGTCATCGGAGTGCTGGTGTTTTTGTGGCGGCCGCTTTTATCGGCTACCGTTCACGAGGAACTGGCGGCTGTCGAGGGCGTGCCGGTGACGGCCGTCAATCTTGGCTTCATGCTGCTGCTGGCGATGGTGGTGGCGTTGGCCATGAAGATCGTCGGCATCCTGCTGGTAACGTCGCTGATCATCATTCCGGCGGCCACGGCCAGGCGTTTTTCGGCGACCCCCGAAGCCATGGCCGTCCTCGCCGCCGTCATCGGGTGCCTTGCCGTGGCCGGGGGGCTGGCGGGGTCGATGGCCTTCGACACGCCGTCGGGGCCGTCAATCGTGGTTGCCGCCTTCGCCTTGTTCCTGGTGTCGGCGCTCAACCCCGCCCCTTAGGATGCTTTCGTAAGCCTGGCCAAGCCTTTTTCCAGGTCTTCGATCAGATCGTCCGGGTCTTCGAGCCCGGCGTGGAGGCGCAGGCTAGGACCAGGGCCACGCCACTTGGTGGCGGTGCGGTTTTTGCCCGGATGGGTGGGGATCATGAGGCTCTCGTACCCGCCCCAGCTGGCGCCCATGGCAAACAGTTCCATGCCGTCCAGCATTTTGGCGACTGCCTTTTTGGGGTAGGCATTGAGCACCACGCCGAACAATCCCGATGCGCCCTTGAAGTCGCGTTTCCACAATTCATGCCCGGGGTCGTCGGGAAGCGCCGGATAAAGCACCCTACCGACCTCGTCCCGCTCCCGAAGCCAGCGCGCCAGGACGTTGGCGTTCCGTTGATGGCGTTCGAGCCTGACCGAGAGTGTCCGAAGGCCGCGAAGCGCTAAATAACAGTCGTCCGGACCCGGGCAGTTGCCGAGGGCGTTGGCGGTCCATTTGACTGTCTGAAACTGCTCGGCCGTGGACACGGTGATGGTGCCCAGCATGACGTCGGCATGGCCGCCGATGTATTTGGTCGCCGCCTCGATGACGATATCGACGCCATGTTCGAGCGGTTGGAAGAAAAGGGGGGTAGCCCATGTGTTGTCCATGACCACCATCACCCCAGCGGCCTTGGCCTCGGTGGAAATCCTGGCTACGTCCAGCATTTCGAATGTCAGCGAGCCGGGTGATTCGAAAATGACCACCTTGGTTTCCGGCCTGATGAGGCCGGTAATGCTTTCCAAGGGATCGAAATAGGTAACCTCGACGCCGGAGCGGGCGAGAAGCCCTTCGGATACCCTAACCCGGGTCGGGCCATAGATATTGTCGGC
>PTLK01000187.1 GCA_002938075.1 Alphaproteobacteria bacterium MarineAlpha3_Bin3 | reverse complement strand
ATGGATGTATCGACGGAGATCACCATGTCCAGTTGCGCGATCACCGCGGCGGTGTCGGCGAAATCGCGCAATTTGTTGCCCAGGTTCATGATCAGGGCCCCGCACTCCTGTTCGGCGATATCGCCGGTGGCCGGGGCGGAACCGGGGGCCTTATTCACCGGTTTCAGCTTCGCCGTCAGGGTACGCTCCTGGGCCGGGGCCTCGGGCGGCGTTTCCTCGGTGCCGGGGACGGGTGTGGATTCGTCGGCGGCCATGGTCTCTCCCAGTGGATAGAATCACGGAAACCCGCTTCGGGTTCTCGGATACGCCATTGAGCCGGCATCTTACGGGTCTACGGCCGATATAGTGAATTTTTGCCCAGGGAACTTCAACCCCGGCGTCTATTCCGGCTATCTAAAGAATATCGGCGACGCTTTCCGGCGGCCGCCCCAGCGCCGCCTTGTCGCCGTTGACGACGATCGGGCGCTCGATGACGATGGGGTTGGCGACCATGCCGGCGATCAAGGCGTCGTCGTCCAGGGCCGGATCGTCGAGCCCCGCCTCGGTGGCTTCCTTCTTGCGCATGATGTCGCGCGGGGATTTTCCCATCATCGCCAGCAGCTCCTTCAACCTTTCGGCGCTCGGCGGCGTCACCAGGTATGCGATGATCTCCGGCTCGATGCCGCGTTTCCGCAGCAATGCCAGGGTCTGGCGCGATTTCGAGCATCGGGGATTGTGATAGATGGTGGTCATGGATTGCGTTCCTCCCGTTGCATGGGCCTTTATCATTGATCCTTGGTATAAATCAAATGCCGTCGATGTCCTTTCCGTCGATCACCCGCTGCGCCACGTCATAGGAAAATCCGGCCCGGGCCAGCGCCGCCAGGTGTTTTTCGCGCTGTTCGCCGTTCGGGGGCTTGACGGCGAACGGTCCCAGCCGGCGCCGTTTGGCCAGGGTAACGGCGGCGGTCAGTTCCGGGTCTTCGCCGTCTTCCGTGTCTTCGCCACGTGCGTCGAGGGCGGCGGCGATGACGTCATCATCGACACCCTTTTGTTTGAGCTTGCCCCTTATCACGCGCGCCGAATTGCCGCGCCGGTGCAGGCTGTCGGCCCTGGTTCTGGCATAAGCCCAGTCATCAAGCAGGCCGGAGCCCAGAAACCGCCCGATCATGGCCTCGATGAGGGCGGCGCCATCTTCCACGTCGGTGCCGTGGTGCTTGGCCGAGCGCATGACCTTGCGCATCATCACGCGCCTAAGGTTTTCGGTCGACGTGGAATAACGCGACAGGTAATAGAGCGCCGCGTTTTCCAGGTATTTCGGCGTTGCCTTCCTGGGCGCGCGTTTGCGGGGTTGTTTTGAATCCTCCGTCGTCATGGTTGGATATTGTCACGCGCCGGGCTTATATATCCAGGCATGAACGAACCCCCGAAAATAACACCCATGGGCGCCGTCAACTGGATCGGGCTGGGGACACTCTATATGCGCGAGGTCCGGCGCTTCATGAAGGTCTATACCCAGACCCTGGTGGCGCCGGTGGTGACGACGCTGCTGTTTTTGGCCATCTTCTCGCTGGCGCTGGGCGGCAGTACCCGGGTCGTCGCCGGGGTGGCGTTCATGGAATTCCTGGCCCCGGGGCTGATCGTCATGGCCATCGCCCAGAACGCCTTCGCCAACACCTCGTCGTCGATCTTGATCTCGAAGATCCAGGGCAACATCATCGATTCCCTGATGCCGCCGTTCACCGCCCATGAGCTGACCTTCGGCTTCGCCATGGGCGGCGCCACCCGGGGCGTCGCCGTCGGCATCGTCGTCGGCCTTTGCATGACTCCTTTCGTCACCCTCGAGGTCCAGCACCCGGGTTTCATCGTTTATCACGCCGTCATGGCGTCGGTGATGTTGTCGCTGCTGGGGACCATCGGCGGCATCTGGTCGGAAAAGTTCGACCACATCGCGGCAGTCACCAACTTCGTCGTCACGCCGCTGTCGTTCCTGTCCGGCACCTTCTATTCCATCCAGCGGCTGCCCGAGGCGGTCCAGATCGCCGCCCATTTCAACCCGTTCTTCTACATGATCGACGGGCTGCGCTACGGCTTCATCGGCCACGCCGACGGCTCACTGACGCTGGGCCTGTTGGTCATGGCGGCGGTCAACGCCGGGCTTTGGGCGCTTTCGACCTGGATGTTCGCGACCGGGTACAAGTTGAAGGCCTAATCCCAAGACACATTGACACCATCCATGCCGATCAGGATACTGGGCCGCTTTCCCTGGCGGGAAGCCGTTTTCACCGCCGCCGTTAATGCCGGAGAGCAGTTCCGATGATATCGCCCGTCATGCCCACTTATGCCCGGGCCGACCTTGCCTTCGACAAGGGCGAGGGGGTGTACCTCTATGCCACCGATGGCAAGCGCTACCTCGATTTCGGCGGTGGCATCGCGGTGACCGGATTGGGCCATTGCCATCCGCATCTTATCAAAGCGTTGAGCAGGCAGGCAGGAAGGCTCTGGCATTGCTCGAACCTTTATCAGATCCCGGAACAGACGCGCCTGGCCGAGCGGCTGGTCGAGGCGAGCTTCGCTGATAGCGTATTTTTCAACAATTCCGGCGCCGAGGCGGTGGAAACGTCGATCAAGATGGCGCGCAAATACCATGACGCCCAAGGCCATCCCGAACGCTACCGAGTGGTCACCTGCGAGGGTGCCTTCCACGGCCGCACGCTGGCGACCATCGCCGCCGGCGGCCAGGAAAAGCACCTGGCCGGTTTCGGCCCCGTGGTCGATGGCTTCGATCAGGTCGCCTTCGGCAATCTCAACGAAATGCGTGCCGCCATCGGGCCCGAGACCGCCGCCATCCTGGTCGAACCGGTCCAGGGCGAAGGCGGCATCCGGCCGATGTCGCTGGACTATTTAAAGGGGCTGCGCGAAATCGCCGACGAGTTCGGGGTGCTGTTGATATTCGACGAGGTGCAATGCGGCATCGGCCGGACGGCGAAGCTGTTCGCCCACGAATGGGCCGGGATCGAGCCCGACGTGCTGGCCGCCGCCAAGGCGCTGGCCGGCGGCTTCCCGATCGGCGCGTGCCTGGCCAAGGAAGCCCCGGCGGCGGCGTTGACCTCCGGCAGCCACGGCTCCACCTTCGGCGGCAACCCGTTGGCGATGGCGGTCGCCAACGCGGTCCTGGACGTGGTCCTGGCGGACGGGTTTTTGGACCGGGTCGATGCCATAGCGCGGAAGCTGTGGACACGGCTGGAGGAATTGGTCGCCGGCAACCCCAAGGTCTTCGAGGAGGTCACCGGTGCCGGGCTGATGGTGGGGCTCAAATGCGTACCCGAAAATGCCACCGTGGTCGGGAAGTTTACCGAGGGTGGGTTGTTGACGGTGGCGGCGGGAAACAACGTGGTGCGGCTGGTGCCGCCGCTGATCATCGAGGATTCCCACGTCGACGAGGCGTTGACGATCATGGAAAAGGCCTGCGCTGAGCTGTAGGCAGGGGGTGAGACAAGAGGCGCGGCGGGCTGAAAGCCCGATAGGGACAAAAACGATGAACGATAATTTTACCCGGCATTTTCTCGACCTTCACCGGCTGTCGACGGCGACGTTGAGGGAAATCCTCGATCTCGCCGGGACCCTTAAAAAGGCACATGCCGAAGGCAAGGCCGCCGATCTTTTCGCTGGCAAGACGCTGGTGATGATTTTCGAAAAGCCCTCGACCCGGACCCGGGTGTCGTTTCAGGTCGCCATGCAGCAACTGGGCGGCCACGTGGTGGTGATGAGCGAGGGCGAATCCCAACTCGGCCGCGGCGAAACCATCGCCGATACCGCCCGCGTGCTGTCGCGTTATGCCGACGCCATCATGATCCGCACCGACGATCCCCAAAAGCTCGACGATTTGGAGGCGCACGCCACGGTGCCGGTGATCAATGGCCTGACCGATTTCTCGCATCCCTGTCAGATCATGGCCGACGTGATGACGTTCGAGGAACACCGCGGCCCCATCGAAGGCCGGATGGTGGCCTGGTCCGGCGACGGCAACAACGTCGCCAATAGCTGGATTCACGCCGCCGGGCGGTTCCGGTTCACGTTGCGGCTCGCGTGCCCTAAGGACCTCAGGCCCGAAGACGCGGTGATGAA
>PTLK01000186.1 GCA_002938075.1 Alphaproteobacteria bacterium MarineAlpha3_Bin3 | reverse complement strand
GAAGCGCCGCCCCCGATCCCGTAAAGTGATTTTCCGGCTGCAGAAAACGGGGGAAACCGCCGCCATGATCGACCTGTCGGGCAAAACCGTCCTCGTTACTGGGGCCTCCCGGGGCATCGGCGCCGCCTGTGCCTCGGTCCTCGGCGGCGCCGGCGCCGGCGTTATCGTGCATTACGCCGAAAACCGAAAGGCCGCCGAGGCCGTGACGGCCGGGTTGGGCGAGGGCAGATGCCACCTCGTCCGCGCCGACCTGGCCGAACCCGGGGCGGGGCGGGCGCTGTGGGACCAGGCACTGCAATGGCGCCAACGCATCGACGTGCTGGTCAACAACGCCGGCGTCTTTGAGGCGGCGGCGGTGGACGGCGATGACGGCGCCTGGGCCGACACCTGGGAACGGACGCTGAGGATCAACCTGACCGCCGTCGGCGACCTGTGCCGGGCGGCGATCGGCGCCTTCAAGGACCAGGGCGGCGGCATTATCGTCAACATCGCCAGCCGCGCCGCCTTTCGCGGCGACGGGCTGGACTACATGGCCTATGCGGCGTCAAAGGGCGGCGTCGTGGCGCTGACCCGCACCATCGCCCGCGCCTGGGCCGCCGACGGCGTGCTCGCCTATGCGGTAGCGCCCGGCTACGTCGACACCGACATGGCCGACGCCGTGTTGACCGATCCCGGGGCGCGCGCCCGGGTCACCGCCGAGATTCCCATGGGCCAACTGGCGCCGCCCGAGGACGTCGCCAACGTGGTCTGTTTTCTGGCTTCCGGCCTGGCGCCCCACGCCACCGGCACGACGGTGGACGTCAACGGCGCCAGTTACGTGAGGTGAAAAGAGGGGCCTTCCATGCCGTGCTGCTGGCACTCGCCCTGTTCGCCGCCTTCGTTTTCGGACTCGCCCCGGTGATCGGCGACAACACCGATACCCTCGAGGTGGCGCTCGGTCGTCACGTGCGGGCGCTGGCCGGGGACATCGGCGAACGCTCGGTACTTCGCGGCGATGGCCTCAGAAAGGCCGAGGATTACGTGCGCCGGACCTTTGAGGCGGCGGGCCTCGCCGTCAGCGAACAATCCTACGAGTACAAGGGCAGGCGGGTCGCCAACCTGATCGCCGATCTTCCCGGCGCCGGGGCGGACGCCGTTCCTTACATTATCGGCGCCCATTACGACACGGTTATGGGGACGCCTGGGGCCGACGACAACGCCAGCGCCGTTGCCGTGATGTTGGAACTGGCGCGCCGTGCCGCCGCCCGGCCGCCCGGCGTGGCGTTGCGATTCGTCGCCTTCACGCTGGAGGAGCCGCCGACCCACGCCACCCGCCACCAGGGCAGCCGCGTCTTCGTCCGCCGGATGATCGAAGCGAGAGACAGTGCCGCTGGCGCCATCATCCTAGAAATGGTGGGCCTGACGACTCCTCGGCAGGAGTATCCGGTTTTCCTGCAATGGGCGGGCTATCCCAAGACCGGCGACTTCATCGCCGTCGTCGGCAACCGCCGGTCCCGGACCTTCGGGGAAAAAGTGCTCGCCGGCATGAGGCGGAACCCGGCGCTGCCGGTGGAATCATTGTTTGTCTGGTTCAACGGCTGGCTCTTGGCCGATACGCGCCTGAGCGACCATGCGCCGTTCTGGGACAAGGGCTTGGCGGCATTGATGGTCACCGACACGGCATATTTCCGCAATCCCAACTACCACGGTCCGGGCGATAAGCCGGAAACCCTCGATTACGCCTTCATGGCGCGCCTGATCGAAAGCCTGGAACTGGCGCTGGCGGAACTGGCCGGCGGGGGGTGAAGGAAGGGGGGGCTAAAAACAAAATATCGGCGCTACCGCGGCCCGCCGCCCTATTTACAGCTCATCAGCCGTTTCTTGCACGCCTTACGGCAGGATTTGTTCTTGGCGCAGGCGCCGCGGCAGTCCTTGTACCGGGCCATGCAGTCAGGCGGGCCGCCCCGGCCCGGGGCGCTCATCGGCACGTTGGCGCAGCGCGACTTACAAGTTTCCTTGTTGGTGGCGGTGTTGCCGCCCTCGTGGCGAATGCATTGCTCCATGCATTGCAGAAGGCCGCCTTGGGCGAAGGCGGCCCCAGACCCATACGCCCCAGACTCATACGAAGGTCCGGGCCCCGGCGCCGCCGGCAGCGCGATAACGAAGGCCAGGGCCAAAATGGGCATCAGCGGAGCGCAACGTTTCATCGGGGCCTCCTCGGGCCTGGGGGCGGTTTCAGGGCCAGCCATGATAACCGAAAGCGCCGCCCGGAACACGCTTTCTGCTTCGCGGCCAAGAGTCTATGCTGGCCGCCGATTGCCGATACTTGGGAGGGAAAATGATCGATCTCTACACCTGGGCGACGCCCAACGGCCGCAAGGTTTCCATCATGCTTGAGGAACTGAGACTGGACTACAACGTCCACGAAATCAACATCGCCAAGGGCGAACAGCATACGCCCGAATTCCTGACCGTCAGCCCCAACAACAAGATCCCCGGCATCGTCGATTCCGATGGTTCGGGCGGTCTTGGCGGCGAGCCGTTGTCGATGTTCGAAACCGGGGCGATCCTGATCTATCTGGCGGAAAAGACGGAAAGCGAACTGTACCCCAAGGACTTCAAAAAGCGCATGGCGACGCTGCAGTGGCTGATGTGGCAGATGGGCGGCGTCGGGCCGATGTTCGGCCAGGCCCATCATTTCATGTTCAACCCATCCGAAGTGGTGCCCTACGCCCAGGAGCGCTACCATAAAGAAGCCAAAAGGCTCTATAAGGTGATGAACACGCAGATGCAGGACAACCGCTATCTGGCCGGCGACGATTACACCGTCGCCGATATCGCCACCTTTCCCTGGGTCGACCGCTTCCGGCGCCACCAGGTTGATCTGGCCGAATTCCCCAACGTCAAGCGGTGGCACGAGGAATTGTGGGAACGCCCGGCGGTCAAGAAAGGCATGGAGGTGCCGTTCTACAACCAGTAGGCGCCCGGGCAGGCCCCGCCATCCCCTGGCGGACAAAAGGAGACAGCCATGACCATCGCCGATTCCGAACCGGTCAAAAAGGTCAGGAAGGCGCTCAAGGACGCCGGCCTCGCAGATAACGTGGTCGAGCTCGACGCGCCGATGGAAAACGCCGCCGACACCGCCAAGGCCCTGGATACGGAACCGGGCGCCGTCGTCACGTCGCGCGTCTACGCCATCGGCAAGCGCATGGTGCTGGTCCTGGTGACCGGCGACCACGAATGCCTGGAGGCCAACCTGGCGGCGGCTTTTTTCCTCGAAGGCGCAGTGCGGGTGTCGTCTGACGCCGAAGTCAGGGGTATCACTGGGTTCACCGCCGACTGCGTGCCGCCGGTGGGCTTCGCCCACAAGCTGCCGACGGCGATCGACCGGTCGCTGAAACGGTTCAAGCACCTCTATGCCGTCGCCGGCGATCCGCAATGCGTTTTCAAGACCCCGGTCACCGATCTCAAGCGGCTGACATAAGGCATCGTGTCGTACAACATCGCCAAGCCGCTCGAAGGCGAGGCCGAGGTGCCGCCGATGCCCCGCAACAAGACCTTCACCGGCGAAAGGAAGGTGCCGGGCGTCGAAGACGGCGCCGAGCCGGGCTGAGGACGGGCGGGGCCTGCTTGAAGGCCGGCCTTGGACGCTATAACCTTCCCGACTTGGATGGAGAGGTGGCCGAGTGGCTGAAGGCGGCGGTTTGCTAAACCGTTAAACGGAGACAATCCGTTTCGGGGGTTCGAATCCCCCTCTCTCCGCCAATTACCCGTCCTTGACCATCCACAGACGTTCACCAATGTCCACTGTATCCCTTTTCTAGCAAGGGATACATGTGCGCTACTGTTTTTTAGTGCTTGTTGGCGTTTACCTAAATCCAGTATTATAATTGGGGTAGGAACAAGGGTAGTAGATAGGGTATGGCACGAAGCATCAATCGTCTATCACCTAGAAAAGTCGCAACGGAAACAAAGCAAGGGCTTTACGCAGATGGTGGCGGCCTTTATCTGCAAGTCAGCCGTTTCGACACAAAGTCTTGGGTGTTCCTGTTCACGCTGAATAAGAAATCCCGCGAAATGGGACTTGGTCCGTTACACACGGTATCACTTGCGGAGGCCCGGCTAGAAGCCGAGACGAACCGGAAGAT
>PTLK01000185.1 GCA_002938075.1 Alphaproteobacteria bacterium MarineAlpha3_Bin3 | reverse complement strand
CGTGCGTTCCCGATGTCGACAATTTCGTCTACGGGGCTGTGGAAGACGAGGAGCGCCTTCCGCATGTCACGGATAGATTCTTTCAGACTGTGGCCCTCAATGTCCTCCAGAAACGAACTTTTAATACGAAACGGCCGGCCGCCAATGGTGACCTCTGCCTCGCCAGCGGCCTCGATTTCCTCCCGTGCGTCGGCAAAATGATGGACCACATGCTCAGGATCGGCTGGCGCTCCGATGGTACAAACGGCCCGCGCCTCCGGAATTTTACCGGCCGAAGCGAGGACGGCGGCACCGCCGAGGTTGTGGCCAATCAACACCGTCGGCGCCTCGTGGCACTCGCGCAGGAACGACGCCGCGGCGACCAGGTCGCCGACGTTTGAGGAAAAAGTAGTGTTGGAGAAATTGCCTTCGCTCTCCCCAAGACCGGTAAAATCAAACCTAAACACCGCGAAGCCACGCAGCCAAAGCGCTTTGGCGATACGGACCGCCGCGAGCACGTCCTTGGAACCGGTGAAGCAGTGGGCGAACAATACGTAGCCGCGAGGCTCGCCCTCATCCGGAATGTCCAGGCGTCCCGCCAGTTGGTCTCCGGATTCGCCGGTGAAGGTCAGTTTCTCCTGTGTCATGTCTCGACCCGTTCGGTTGGTTGGCGCCAAGGGGCATATATTTGTATTCCAATTCGTCCTTCCTGGCGATACCAGGCGAACCGTTGAGTTAGTTTCGTACGCCGTATTTATTATGGCTGGAAGTCTCGGGCCATCCTCACCCCAGCCGGCACGGCGGCGAAAATCTCGCGCCTCAATAAATCCCGCTCCAGCGCCTCCAGGGTTCGCTCCCGGCGGCCCATCAGTTCCGCCGCCCCTTCGGCGCCGTGGACGCGCTCGAACTCGTCGATGTTGGTCTTCTCAAAGCCGAACATGTTGCCGAAGGTTTCGCTATATTCCGCCGTCACGTCGCCCCGGGCGGTGACGGTCCAGCCTGTGCGCGCCAGCATTTCCGCATAGTCCATGGGCGACTCGAT
Organism: Alphaproteobacteria bacterium MarineAlpha3_Bin3; assembly: GCA_002938075.1. GTDB lineage: Bacteria > Pseudomonadota > Alphaproteobacteria > Rhodospirillales > Casp-alpha2 > Casp-alpha2. The sequence continues at coordinate 3,122 of PTLK01000185.1, read as the reverse complement.
GAACGTCGGGCCGCCGGCGGCGGCGGTCTCATAGTCCGCGTCCGACAACCCCGGCGCGATAGAGATAACCGAGAACACCATCTTGGCCTCGTCACCGGCGATGCGGCGGCATTCCTCCAGAACCGCCTGTTTCTCGATCAGGCAGCACAGCACGTCGGAATGATAGATGGCGTCGAAGCCCCCGGACCCCCCGGGCCCACCGGGGCCACCACCGGCGAACGGCAGCGCCGCACCGTCGGCTTGGACGATCCGGCATCGATCCGCCAAGCCGTCCTTCGCGGCCCTTTCGCGGGCCGCTTGCAGGCCCTCCAGGGGCAGGTCGATGAGGGCTGCCTCGCAGCCTGTCCGTTTCGCCAGATAGAGCCCCGGCCAACCGGACCCGGCGCCGATTTCCAGGTACCGCGTTGCCGGGCCGAGACCCAGGATATTGCCGATGTCGTCGGCTTCCTCCCTTGTCGTCCAGCTTGTGCAGCCGTAATCGCAGCCGCACACGGCGCGCTCGATCCCGAGCATGGTTTCCGATTGGGTCAGGTGCCGGTAGGTCCTGGAGAAGCGCTCGATCAGCGCCTGTTCGCTGGCGGTGCGCGGCATGGAACTTTAACCAGAGCGCACCTTGACGTAGGTTCCCGGCGCGTCGCAGAGCACCTTCAGCTTGCCCGAGCCGGGTTGGCGGGCCGGGACGTCCTTGCCGCCGGCGTGCTTCTTGACCCATTTGTCCCAATCCGGCCACCACGAGCCTTTGTGCTCCTTGGCGGCGGCCAACCAGGCGTCGGGGGTTTTCGGGTTTTTCTTGTCCTCGGGCGTGGTCCAGTGGTTGTACTTTTTGGCCGCCGGCGGGTTGACGATGCCGGCGATATGGCCCGACGCTGAAAGCACGAATTTCACCGGGCCCTTGTACAGCCGGGTGGCGGCGTAGGTGGATTTCCACGGCGCGATGTGGTCGTCCTGGGTCGAGATCACGTAGCACGGCACCTTGATCTTGCGCAGGTCCAGCGCCACGCCGTCGAGCGTAATGCCGCCCGGCTCGATCAGTTTGTTTTCCAGGTACATCTTGCGCAAATAGAAGGAGTGCATGGTCGCCGGCATGCGCGTCGCGTCGGAATTCCAGTACAACAGGTCGAAGGGGAAGGGGTCCTTGCCGAGCAGGTAGTTGTTGATGACGAACGACCAGATCAGGTCGTTGCCGCGCATCATGTTGAAGGTCGAAGCCATTTCGGCGCCTTCCAGGTAGCCGAGCTTGTCCATCCTGGCCTCCAGCGCGCCGAGCTGTTGCTCGTCGATGAAGACGGCCAATTCGCCGGCGTCCTCGAAGTCGATCATGGTGGTGAAGAAGGTCGCCGAGGGGATGCGCTCGTCCTTCCTGGCCGCCATGTAGGCCAGCGTGCAGGCCAGCAGCGTGCCGCCGATGCAATAGCCGATGGCGTTGATCTTGGCCTCGCCGGTGGCTTTTTCGATGGCGCCGAGCGCCGCCAGGGGGCCTTTGAGCATGTAGTCGTCCAGGGTCTTTTCAGCCAGCCTTGCGTCCGGGTTGACCCACGAGATGACGAACACCGTATGGCCCTGGCCAACGGCCCACTGGATAAAGGAATTCTCCTTCCTGAGATCGAAGATGTAGTACTTGTTGATCCACGGCGGCATGATCAGCAGCGGGCGCCGGGCGACCGTCTCGGTCGAGGGGTCGAACTGGATCAGCTCCATCAGATCGTTGCGGAAAACCACCTTGCCGGGGCTGACGGCGACGTTCTTGCCGATCTCGAAGGCGTCTTCGTCGGTCATGCGGATATTGAGCCGTCCCGTATTCTCATCCAGATCCTGAAGAAGATTCTTCAAGCCATTGAGAAGATTCTGGCCTCCGGTCTCGGCCGTCTCCTTTAGGACCACCGGGTTGGTGGGGACAAAATTGCTCGGCGACAGGGCCTCGACGAACCGGCGGGTATGGAAATCGACCTTGCCAGCCGACTTGTCGTCCAGGCCCTCGACGTCGGCGACCGTGGATTGCAGCCAGCGCGAGGTCAAAAGATAGGATTGCTTGATGTAATCGAAGACGTCGTTGTCGCTCCACGACGCATCCTTGAAGCGCCGGTCGCCGTCCTCCGGCGTCGCTGTCGGTTCCGCCTCGCCGCCCATCATCCGCGTCGCCGTGCTTTGCCAAAGATTAAGGTAGTCCTGCCACAGAGACATGTTGGCTTCAATCATCTTCGCCGGGTCGGCCATCATGCGCGTCGTCATCTCGATGAACGCGCCGCCGATGTTATAGGGGTCCATTGAGCCGGGGTCGCCGGGGTCGCTTCCCGGAGGGCTGCCAGACCGGCGGGCGAGGAAACCGGCAACCAGCTTTTGGCTGCTTTCGGCGATGTCGGCCATGGTTTGGGAAATTTCCAGCGTGTCCGGTTGATCGTTCATGTCAATCCTTTATGATCGTTCTTCGTTGGCTTTGCACTTGAAAAGGAATCCAAAGCGGCGCCCGGTTTTCGAGGGCGACCGGCCCCGTTGGTCGGCCGTTGGAACGTAGAATAACGGAAAGTCCGCCATGTTGCACTGCAATATGACATGGAACGGCGTTTGTAAACGGTTAACCTTTTTCGGGCAACGTGCAATTCTAAGTAAGAATCCGGATAGCCGGGATTCCGGCTGAACGAGGGGTACGGTAGAATGGCTAGCAACGAATTCCGCCCCGGGCGGAAAAACCATCTATTCAATTCGCTCAAATCGGCGCTGACGGCCGGTGTGTTCTTGGGCGTCTTCGCCCTCGGCGCCTGTGCGCAGGTGCCCGACGCCCTCGATCCGGCGTCCTGGTACAAAAGCACGGGCGATCTTTTCGCCGGCGATAAAGCCGAGAAAAAGAAAGAAGGCAAGGAAAGCGCCCTGGCCGCCGACCGGGGCAAGGCGCCGCCGGGGTCCGACAAGGCCTTTCCCAATCTCGCTTCCGTCGATCAAATGGCGCGCCGGCGCGACAAGACCGGCGGCGGTCTCGCCGCCGACCCGGACCGGCCCAAGTACGCGCCCGCCATTCGACGCCAAGGAGCGCCGTCCGACATCTTGAGGGCGGCCCCGGCTCCGGCCCCGCAACCGACGATCGCCGCCACCGCGCCGCCGCCGAGCGCCGCGCCGATGGCCCCCGC
>PTLK01000184.1 GCA_002938075.1 Alphaproteobacteria bacterium MarineAlpha3_Bin3 | reverse complement strand
AGGCCGATCAGGATCGACACAATTCCCGGCAGGGCGAAGGCCAGCCGCCAGTCGTAATCGACGAGGACGAAGCCGGTGATCAGGGGCGCCGCCGCCACGCCTAAGTTGCCCCACACCCCGTTGGCCCCGAGCCGCCAGCCGACGTTGCCGCCGCCCTGGACGACCATGGCGATGCCGACCGGGTGATAGATGGAGGCGAAAACCCCGAGGGCGGCTAGGCCGATGCCGATCTGCAACGGCGAGGTGGCGAAGCTGGTGGCAATGGAGGCCAGGCCGATGCCGATGAAGAAAACGGCGATCATGGCGTTGCGGTTCCATTTGTCGGCCAGGTGCGCGGCGAGGGGCGCGCCGGCCCCGAACAGGATCAGCGACGGTACGCCATAGGGGATCATCTCGACGTAGGCCCCGTCCTTCGCCAGCCCGAAGGCGAGGCCGGCGCTGAACGCGGCCTTGGCGAAGATGAGCATGAACAGATGGTCGGCGAAATGGCCGACGTTCAGGAACAAGAGGCGGAGCTTTTGCGCGTTCAAGGTCTATAGGTCCCGGCGAGGAAAAATCATGGGGCGAAAGAGGACCGAGTATCCCACCTTCGTCGGGGGCGGACAAGAATGGGCGGCGGGGGCGGACAAATTAGGGCCTGCTTGGGCCTCAGGACTTGGGCTTCGCGTCCTCGACCAGGTTTTCCAGGCGCTTGGCGATGTTGGATGCCGCGTAAGCGGAAATCTTGTACGTCCAGCCGCCCGTCCGGGCGATGATTTCGTCCGCCTCCTTGGCCGCCTCGCCGTCTCCGGAGGCTTCGAGCCGGAGCCAGAAATTCCCGTCCCGTTTCGCCGACAGCACCTTGACGGAAAGCCCGTCGAAGGTGGTGACCTCGGTGCTCACCGTCGCCTTGGGGTCGAAGGGGGGTGATGCCTTCTCGATATCGTCGAGCTGCAGGGCGCTCAGCGACGCGCCGACGGCGTTCGGCCCCGACTCGATGATCAGCTTCTTGCCCTCGGGCATGTTGTCGATGGCGAAATCCTTCGTTTCCGCCGTCGCCTTCGAGACCGACAGCGTCTGGCCGTCGGGATGGTGGATGACGACGCGCTTCACTCGGGCGGTGTCGACGTCGACAATCTTGCGTTCCAGCCAGTTCAGCCATTCGTCGGTAATCTCGGCGCCGCCCGAGGCCAGCCAGGTCTGGTTCTCGCCGGGGCGGCGGATATAGACGCCGCCGGTCACCGACCCCGGCAGGGTGCGCCGGCGCTTGCCGACGATGATCTCGGCCAGCAACGCGCCGTCGTTGTCGAAAAGCGTCGCCAGGCGGGATTTCGCCCCTGCGCTCCCGGGGTCGCGGAGTTCCAGCTTGGAGAATTTTTCCGGCGCCTTAGTCTTCGGTTCGGCCAGCTTCAGTTGCGCCAGACCGAGGATCGCGCGTTTGATCTTCACCACGCGGGCCGGGTAATCCAGTTTTTCCTTCATCGTCCATCCGTCGGCGCCGCGGCGAAGGGTGATCCGGCCCCGGGCGTGGTCGATGACGAGAGAGGCGGTGTCGTTGACCCGGTCCAGCAGCCTCGGGAATACTTTTTCGCCGACCCCTTCGGCGGCCCGGAAGCCACGGTCCTGGGCGGTCATGAACCCGGCCGCGACCAGGGTGACGGCGGTGATGATGAATAGGGCGGCAAAGGCTTTCGGCGACACAGGCGTTGATCCTTTTTTTAGTTGCCGGTCATTCGGTGACCACCCGGACCTTGCGCCGGGTCCGGCGGAACAGGGCGAAGACGATGGTGGCGGCCCCCAACAACAGCGGAATGAAGGCGATGTTGAAGAATTTCAACATCGCGTCCAGTTGATCGATTTCCCGGCGCAACTCCCTTTGCACGCCTCGAAGGCCCTTGCGGACGACGATCATCTGGATGCGGAAATCTTCGATGGCGGCCTTGTCGTCGGGGTTGAGCACCATGTCGCCTTCGGTGCCCCGGCGGCGTTGCAGATTTTCCAGCTTCGAGCGCACGTCTTCGAGCTTCGCCTGCAGGCTTTTTTCCTTGTCCCGGTATTTGCGTTCCGCTGCCTGGCGGATTTCCTGCACCAGGTGGAAGGGGCGCGCCGATTCCGTGCGCCCGCGCAGCCCGATCAAGGCGTCGCTGCCACCGAGGTTGTCCAGCGCATTGACGACGAAATCGGCGTTGTTGGCGAACGGCACGAAAATCCGCTGTCCCATGAGGTTGCGGATTTCCGACCAGAACCGCTCGTGCAGCATGTCGACGTCTGCGACGACGATCAGGTTGACGGGTCCTGAGGATTCGTTCAGGTGCTTGGGCGGCGTGCCGCCGGCCTTGGCGTTCTCGTTCTTGGGCGTGCCGCCGGGGGGCGGGCCGTCGGGGAACGCCGTCTTCACCTTGCCCCTGACCCGGGCGGCCAGCATCAGCGGCTTTTTCCCGGACTCGAAGTCCCGGAACAGCGCCACCGGGTCGGGCTGCATCATCACCTTTTCGGCGTCGATGCTCATGGCGTTGGCGCCGGTGGTGATCAGCGGCTGGATTTCGGCCCCCGGGGCGTCGGTCTTTTCCAGGATGCCGGCCGAGGCGACGTTGAGGGTCAAGATATCGCCGATGACCGCGTCGCGGGCGTCGAAATTGTTCTTTCCAAGCGCCAGCCAGACGACGTAATCGACGACGTTCATCTTGCCCCCGACCCGGACGTTGACGCGCCTAGCCGTGTCCAGGTCACCGGCGACCTTGTTGTCGGCGAGATTGAGGCCCCAGGCATTGAGGTTCTTGTTGAACTCCGAGCGGGGCAGGCTCCGCATCCGGCCGTCGGCGGGTACGTCAACCTCGGCGTTGGCGTCTACGAAGATCAGGGCCCGGCCGCCGCCGAGCACGAACTGGTCGATGGCGTAGCGGGTGAAGTCGTTCATTCCCTTGGGGTGGACCAGCATCAGGATGTCGATGTCTTCCGGAATCTGGCGCAGTTCCATGGGCAGGGTCCGGACCTCGAAGAACTCGCTGATCTGGTCCAGTACCGCCCACCGGGGCCCGGCGTTGAATGGCGGCCGGGTCGCGCCGCCGTCCATGGGCAGCGGGCTCATCAACCCGACGACGGTCCGTTCCGGGTTGGCCAGGGTATGGACGATCCGGGTCAGGTCGTATTCGAGGAAGGTTTCCCGTTCGGTGGTGAAAAACGGGATCGACGCCCGGTCGTCGGTGCTGTTGGCGCCGGCCAGTCCGAAATAACCGAGGTCGCCTGAGTCGTTCAGCGGAATCCCCTGCAGCCCGGCGGCGACGGCCCGATCCTCGGAATCGGAGAACGGCTCGGGTTTGATGACCTCCAGCGTCACCTTGCCCTGGGACAGATCGGCGTAGCGTTCCAGCAATTCGCGCACGCGCTCGAAATAGGTCGCGTGACGCGGCGAGCGTTGGCCCAGAAGCTTGGTGTAGAAAAGCCGGATCACGATCGGCTCGTCGATGTCGGCCAGCACTTTCAGTGTCCCTTGGGACAAGGTGAACAGCTTGCCTTCCGTCAGGTCCAGGCGCGAGTCCTGGAAGGTCACGTTGGAAAAGATGTTGACGGCGAAAAACAACACCACCGCGAGGACCAAGCCGGCGGCCCCAAGTTTGGACTTTTCAATGGATTCGAGCCACTTCATGGTTGCACCCTCACGACGCCTTCTTGAGGTCGATGACGACGATGTTGACGAACAGCCAGAACGCAATCAGCGAAGCAAAGAAAACCAGGTCCCTGAGCTCGATGACCCCTTTCATGATGGCGGTGAAGTGGGTGAGGAAGCTCATCGAGGCGACGGTCCGGACCAGCAGTTCCGGCGCCCAGGCCTGGAAGAAGTTCAACACCAGTTCCAGGCCGCTCATGGTGAACAGGAAACACACGGTGACGGCGACGATGAAGGCGATCACCTGGTTCTTGGTCAGCGCCGATATGCACGACCCGATGGCCAGAAACGCGCCGGCCATCAGGAAACTGCCGAGGTAACCGGCCAGGATGACCCCGTTGTCGGGGTCGCCCAAGACATTGACGGTGATCCACATGGGGAACGTCAGCGACAACGCGATACCGATAAATCCCCACGCCGCCAGGAATTTGCCGAGCACCGCCTCGGTGGTCGAAACGGGCAACGTCATCAGGATTTCGATGGACCCCGTCTTGCGCTCCTCGGCCCACAGCCGCATGGCGACGGC
>PTLK01000183.1 GCA_002938075.1 Alphaproteobacteria bacterium MarineAlpha3_Bin3 | reverse complement strand
CCTGAGCCGGGTGTGCCGGCTGGGCAGTGTCGAGGTCAAGGAGCTGGCCGAACTGGAAAGTTTCGCCAACGTCCATCACCTGGTTTCCGAGGTTCGCGGCACCCTGTTCCCGAACAGGGACGCCGTAGACCTTTTGCGCGGCACCTTCCCGGGCGGCTCGATCACCGGGGCGCCCAAGATCAGGGCCATGGAGATCATCAACGAACTGGAGCCGGCCCGGCGCGGCCCTTATTGCGGCGCCATCGCCTGGATTGGCTTCGACGGCGCCATGGATTCCTCGATCGTCATCCGCACGTTGGTCATCAAGGACACGGAAGTGGCGGCCCAGGCCGGCAGCGGTATCGTCGCCGATTCCGATCCCGGGGCCGAATACGAAGAAGCCATGGACAAGGCCTGGGCGATGCTGCAAAGCCTCGATCCTAGCGAAATCGCCCCCGGCGAAATGGCTAAGGAACAGGCCTAATGACGGTCTATCTCAACGGCCGCCTGGTGGCCGATGACGAGGCCCGCATCGACCCCACCGACCGGGGGCTGACCCTGGGCGACGGCCTGTTCGAGACAATCGCCGTCCGTGGCCGCCGGGCGGCGCGGACGGACGCCCATCTGGCCCGACTTGGCGACGGTGCCGAGGTCATCCGCCTCGCTATTCCCTTGGCCGGGGATGAACTTAAAGAAGCCCTTCAGGACGTCATCGAGGCCAACGCCATCGACGAGGGGGTGCTGCGGCTGACCCTGACCCGGGGCCCTGCGCCCCGCGGGCTGTGGTCGCCGGTCCCGGCCCAGCCGACTTTACTGATCACCGGCGCCTGCCAGGATTTGACCTCGCAAGAACCGGTGCCCGCCGTCATCGCCACCACGACCCGGCGCAACGAGCATTCACCGCTCTCCGGAATCAAGTCGACGAGCTGTCTGGACGGCATACTGGCGGCCCGGGAAGCGGCCAAACGGGGCGCCAACGATGCCTTGCTGCTGAACGGCGCCGGCAACCTTGCCGAAGCCACCGCCGCCAACCTATTCGTGGTCATCGACGGCGGCGCGGTGACGCCGCCAGTCGATGACGGGGCGATGCCCGGCGTCATGCGGGCCGATGTGTTTAGGGTTTTAAGCGCCACCGAACGAACCCTGGGGCCGGCCGATCTGTCATCCGCGTCGGAGGCGTTCTTGACCAATTCCCTGGGCATTCGGCCACTGACGGCCGTTGACCGAGAACCCATCGGCGACGGCAATCCGGGGCCGGTCACCGCCGAAGCCCGGAAAATCGTCTGAGAGATTTGGTCAGATAAAAAACAAAACGCCGTCTTTCGAGGCGTCGTTGAGAAAGGTGACGACGCCGCCCTGTTGCAGCGGGATGTCGTCGCGCAGCGGCTCGCCTTCCATTCCTTCGGCCCTGAGCCCCATCTCGCAAACCATGAACGTGACCCCCATCTGGACGCAGGACCGCAGAAGCTCCTCGAAGGTGGCGACGTTGGTTGCGGCGTAGGCGTCGTCTTTTTCGCCGCCGTTGGCGCATCCCCGGCTTTCGCCCTCGCTCAACGGCATGGAACGCCAGGCGGGCTCGCCGCCGGGGCCAGTTTTTTTCAGTACCCGGCACGCGCCCATGGTGAAAAACAACGTCACCGGCCGGTCGATGGCCGCCGCCGACGACGCCATCACCAGCGCATAGTGCACCTTGTCGTAGAAACCGGCGTAAACGACGATCGACAGCTTGTCGGGGGAGGAGGTGCCGGTGGCCATGGGTTGCTATTCCTTGTGCACCGAAAGGTCGGTGATCGTGGTGTCGTCGCCGCAAAGCGGACAGCCGGGATCGCGCTTGATGGTGATTTTCCTGAACGTCGTCCCCAGCCCCTCGCAGACGATCAGCGCCCCGGACAGGCTGTCGCCGATGCCGAGCAGCTCCTTCAGCACCTCGGTTGCCTGCAGGGACCCGGCCATGCCGCACAGCGCGCCCAGGACGCCGGCCTCGGCGCAAGTGGGGATTTGGCCTTCCGGCGGCGGTTCCGGGAACAGGCAGCGGTAACAGGGCCCGTGGCCGCCGTCGGCGTCTTCCTCGAACGGCTTGAAGGTATAAACCTGGGCGTCGAAGCGCAGGATAGCGGCGGAAACCAGGGTTTTTCCGGCGAAGTAACACGCATCGTTGACCAGGAACCGGGTTGCGAAGTTGTCGGTCCCGTCGGCGATGATGTCGTAATCGGAAATCAAGTCGAGGGCGTTGTCCGGGCCGAGGCGCTGTTGCAAGGGGACGACGGTGACCTCCGGGTTGATGCCGGCGAGGGTCTTCTTCGCGCTTTCCACCTTCGGCGTGCCGATGGCGTCGGTGGAATGAACGATCTGGCGTTGCAGGTTTGACAAGTCGACCACGTCGTCGTCGACGATGCCGAGGGTCCCCACCCCGGCCGCCGCCAGGTACAACAGCACCGGCGATCCCAACCCGCCGGCGCCGACCACCAGAACGCGGGAGTCTAAAAGCTTCTCCTGGCCTTTGCCGCCGACCTCTTCCAAAAGGATATGGCGGGCGTACCGGTTTATCTGGGCTTCGGTGAAGCTCACGGGGAGGCTAGCCGAGACCGTCGAAAAGGGCCGTCGAAAGGTAACGGTCGGCGAAGTCGGGCAGGAAGGTGACGATCACCTTTCCGGCCATGTCTTCCCGGGCCCCTACCTCCAGGGCCGCGGCCAGGGCCGCGCCTGAGGACATGCCGACGGCGAGGCCCTCCAGCCGGGCCACGCGGCGGGCCATTTCGAATGCCGATTCACTGCCGATTTTGAGAATTTTGTCGATGGCCTCGATGTCGAGGACCTCGGGAATGAACCCCGGCCCCATGCCCTGAATCTTGTGCGGTCCAGGCATGCCACCCGAAAGCACCGGGCTGTCCTCGGGCTCGACGGCGACGATCAGTAGGTCCGGGTTGCGCGGTTTCAAGACCTGGGCGCACCCGGTCAGGGTGCCGCCGGTGCCGACCCCGGTGACGATGGCGTCGACCCGCCCACCGGTGTCGATCCAGATTTCCTCGGCCGTGGTGTGGCGGTGAATCTCGGGATTGGCCGGGTTGGTGAACTGCTGCAGCATGATCGCGCCGGGGGTCTCTTCGACCAGTTCCTCGGCCCGCTCTATGGCCCGCCGCATGCCCAGCTCGGCCGGGGTGAGTTCTATTTCGGCGCCCAACAGCTTGAGCATCTTGCGGCGCTCCTCGGACATGCTTTCCGGCATCGTCAGGATCAGCCGGTATCCCTTGGCGGCGCAGACGAAAGCCAGCGAAATCCCGGTGTTGCCCGAGGTCGGCTCGATCAGGGTGGAGCCGGCCTTGATGCGGCCTTGGCGTTCGGCGGCCTCGACCATGGCAATCCCGATGCGGTCCTTGACCGAGCCCAAAGGATTGAAAAATTCGCACTTTGCCAGGATCTCCGCCTTCACCCCCTGGTCTTCGGCCAGTCTGCCGAGCCGCACCAGGGGCGTGGCCCCGATGGTCTCGATGATGCTGTCATAGACGCGGCCGCGAAATTCGGGCTCAAGGGAAGGACCGGGGGAAGAGGCGGGGGCGGGTTTCATGCTCATTTTAGTATCGTTCCGTCAAAAAACCCGTCAAATCGTGAAATCCAGATTGCGGCGGCCTTCGCTGACGATCCCGGACTGGTTGGCGCGGGTGCAAAGTTCATCCACGGTCAGGCTGTCGAGGCGCTCCATCAGCCCATCCTGCAGCTCCCGCCACAACGGCCGCACCACCTGATAACCCAGCTCCGAGCCCTGGGTTTCCTCGATCAGGTTGTTGTCGGCCTCCATTTCCCTGACCACGCGCACGATATCGCCGACCGTGATGCGCCGCCGCTCGCGGGCCAGTTTATAGCCGCCCCTGGGGCCACGGACGCCGATCAGAATCTCCTGACGAACCAGGTGCTGCAGGGCGTGTTCCAGATACCGGCGCGGGATTCCCTGGCGGCGGGTGATTTCCCGGCTCTGCACCGGTTCGGCGCCGGCGTGATAGGCGATGTCGAGCACCGCCTCGATGGCAAACATCATCTTTTTCGACAGCCTGAGCATGGCCTAGCTATCCGTTCCGGTGGACCCGAAGCCGCCGTCGCCGCGGTCTGTTTCGTCGAGCGCGTCGACTTCGCGCCACTGGGCGCCGATGACCGGCTGGACGACCATTTGGGCAATGCGCATGCCGCGGGTGACGGTGAAGGGTTGGTCGCCGTGATTGAT
>PTLK01000182.1 GCA_002938075.1 Alphaproteobacteria bacterium MarineAlpha3_Bin3 | reverse complement strand
GCCGGTCGCTTTGATCTCGACCAGGCATTCGCCTTCCTTCGGGCCCTCCAAGGTGACGGTTTCGATGGCAAGTGGCTTGCCCGCCTCATAGGCGACGGCAGCGCGTGTTTCCATGATGACCTCCCCGTGTGGCGTTTTTTTGTTCTGTCAGCCTACACCGGCTGGTCGCCGATGCCGGTGGTGCGTTCCATGTAGCGCGGCTGGTCGCCGTAATTGCAGACCGCGCAATGCATTAGCGAGCGGTTGTCCCATATCACCACGTCGCCCTGGCGCCAGCGGTGGCGGTAGATAAATTGATGCTGCGTCGCGTGGCCGAACAGGAAGCCCAGCAACGCCTCGCTTTCGTCGGCCTCGAACCCTTCCAGGCGCACCGTCATGCCGGGGTTGACGTACAGGCCTTTGCGGCCGGTTTCCGGGTGGGTGCGGACGACCGGGTGGACGGCCCGGTTGGCCCCTTTGAGGTCGTCTTCGACGACGATCGGCTTGGCGAACTGGGTGGCGGCGGTCTGGGCGAAGTCGTGAACGGCGTGGAGGGGGGCCAGCATCTCCTTCATGGCCTCCGACAGCGCCTCGTAGGCCGCCGTCATGTTGGCGAACAGCGTGTCGCCACCGACCGCCGGGACCTTGATGGCGCGCAGGATCGAGGCGGCGGCCGGGCGTTCCTTGAACGACACGTCCGAATGCCAGTAATTACCGGCCTTGGCCCGGCCCTGGGGTTCGCCGTCCATGACCTGGTTGGAGACGCGGTAGATTTCCGGGTGGTCCGGGTGCAGGTAGCGGCTGACGGTTTCCTGCAGCGCCATCTCTCCCGGGGCCCCGAAAAGCGGCCCAAAGCGGCTCGAGAACTCGATGTGCTGGGCGGTAGTCAGGCGCTGGCCGGAAATGACCAGCAACCCGCCGGCTTCCAGCCACGACTGACGGACCTCGCTGAACAGGTTTTCTCCCAGGGGCTGCGACAGATCGAGGCCGGTGACCTCGGCGCCGAGGACCGGCGATAAGGGGTTGACGGTCATGCTCATGGGTTTTTTTCTACACCATCGGGCGCTTCGCCAAAAGCCTCCGCCATGACAAAGGCCGGGGTCTTGGCGGATTAATCTGTTAAGGATGATCGATGTTCGAGCTTTCAGACACCCGCAAGCAGCTCCGCGACGCGGCGCGCAAGCTGGCGCAAAAGGAGATCGCGCCGCGCGCCGCCGATATTGACCGAACAGAAGAATACCCCTGGGACAACGTCCGGGCGCTGACCAAGGAGGGCTTCATGGGCATGACCATTCCCGAAGCCTATGGCGGCCCGGGGCTGAATTACCTGGACGCGGTGCTGGTGATCGAGGAAATGGCCAAGGTCTGCGGCGTCACCGGCCGTATCGTCGTCGAGGGCAACATGGGAGCCATCGGCGCGATCATCAAATACGGCTCCGAGGCGCAGAAAAAGCTGGCCGCGGGCCTGGTGCTGGCCGGCGACAAGCCGGCCATCTGCATCACCGAGCCCGGCGCCGGCAGCGCTGCTTCGGAAATGAACACCCGAGCCGACAAAAAAGGCGGCGTTTACGTGCTCAACGGCACCAAGCACTGGATCACCGGCGGCGGCATATCGAAACTCCACCTGATCTTCGCCCGTGTCTTCGATGGCAACGAAGAACAAGGCATCGCCGGCTTCATCTGCGTCCGCGATCCGGAAAACGGGCTCGAGCCGAAGGGTCTGACCATCGGCGCCCGCGAACCGGCGATGGGGCTCAGGGGTATCCCGGAAACGGAATTGATTTTCGAGAATCTGGAAATCCCCGCAGACATGGTGGTGATTCCGCCGTCGGGCATCGAGCGTGGCTTCGCCGGGCTGATGAACGCCTATAACGCGCAGCGGATTGGGGCAGCGACGGTGGCCATAGGTATCGCCCAGGGGGCCTATGACCTGGCCTTGGATTACGCCCAGAAGCGCGAACAGTTCGGCCGCCCGATCGCCGAGTTCCAGGGGCTGCAATGGATGCTGGTCGACATGGGCACCGGTATCGAGGCGGCGCGGTTGATGATCATGAAGGCCGCCGCCGGGGCCGAGGCGGAAGAAGGGTCCGGTTTTCCCGACATCGCGCAAGCCGCGCGGGCCAAGATCCTGGCCTCGGAAACGGCGATCCGGGTAACCAATGACGCCTTGCAGGTGTTCGGCGCCGCCGGCTATTCGCGCAATTTTCCGCTGGAGCGCATGGTCCGCGACGCCCGCATGTTCACCATCGGCGGCGGCACGGCGCAAATCCTGCGCACCCTCGTCGCCTCGCAGATCCTGGGCCGCAAACTGCCGCAGACCCGGGACGGTTATGTGAAGATGGCCGAAGGAAGCGCCAAAAAGGCAAAAAAGAAAGGGCTATCCTAGATAACGCTGATTTTCCAGGACCCCTCCATGTCCCCTGGCCAGATTCCCCCGGTTGTGGCATTCTTGAGGGTTGCAGACGGGGAGGGCGGAACTGATGGAAAAAATCAACAAAACCGACGTCGAATGGCGCCAAAGCCTGACCCCCGAGCAGTTCGAGGTGTGCCGCAAAAAAGGGACCGAACGGCCGTTTTCGGGCCAATACGACGGCTGCAAGGAGAATGGCGTTTACGTTTGCGTCTGTTGCGGGGAGGCGCTTTTTTCGTCGTCCCACAAATTCGATTCCGGCACCGGCTGGCCGAGTTTTTGGAAACCGGCGGTCGACGGCGCGGTGGCCGAGAAAAGCGACGTCAGCCTGTTCTCGACCCGCACCGAGGTGCTGTGTTGCCGGTGCGATTCCCATCTCGGCCACGTCTTCGATGACGGGCCGCAACCGACGGGCCTGCGCTATTGCATCAACTCGGCGTCGCTGAAGTTGGAGCCGGAGAAGGGCTGAGCCTTCGCCTCAAACCGGCCTGTAAACGATCCACGGCATGGCCGCGCAGATCGCCAGGAATAGCTCGATAGTGGCCGGCGTCAGCCCCGTTTCGCCTTCGGCGCCGGCTCCCAGGCCATGCCGCCTGCCGACGGCCGCGGCCGGGAAGAGGCGCCGACGTCCGCCAATTCCCTAGGAGGACCGACAGGGACCCCCAATGGCGGGGCGGGATCGGCCAGGGGGGGACGGGAGCGCGGATTCGCCGGAGAGGCCGTTTTCGCCGTCACCGGTGGCGGCGCGAAAGCGGGCACCGGGGCCGATGGCGGGGTTGCGGACACCTGGGCCGGGGCCGGAGCCGGGGAAGGGCGGCGGCTTTTCCGTCGCGGCCGGCGCTGCACCAGAGCCGGGTCGCGGAGCTCGGCGATGCGCCGCCGGGCCCCGTCCGGGGCTTGGTAGAACCAGAACATCCAGGCGTTTTCGTTGCCGTCGATGACGGCCTGACTGAGCTGATTGAGGCTATCGTAGGTGCGGCCGTCCGCATCGAGCCGCCACCGGCCCCGCACCACCCGGGCGGCATAGGGGCGGCCCTTGTAGGTGCGCGAAATCTCGAACCCCTCGGGGAAGAGGATGGCGTAGGTGGCGTCCTCGAAGCCGGAACCGGCGTTTATTGGGGTCGCCGAACCGCTGCCGGGGTCCTTCCCGGCCAGGCCCAGAAGCCGTCGCAGGAGCCGGTCTTCGGTTTCGCCATTGCGGCGGCTGAGTTCGGAAAGCCTTGCCCGTACGTCCCGGGAAAGGTCGAGCCGGTCCATGGCGGTCCCCTTTCTTTGTTAAATCCTTTGCAATTCTACAAAAATTGGTGATTATTTTAAAGATTTAAATAGATAGATAGTTAGATAGATAGTTTATGGTTAAATTTATTAATAAGTTGAATTGATTAAACCGGCAGACCACTTCCAACCGGCCTGGAATTGGCCGCAATAACGATCGGCAAACCGGGAAAACCCCCGGGGGTTTTCTCCTCTCCACCTCTCATGACTTGGGTTCCTTACGGTTCCGGTGTTGTTGCGAACATGGACGCCTTTTGAAATGGCTGAAGCGGGAGGATTTAACCCCCTTCGCTCCGGTGCGCCCGCGGCGCTTCGCGCCTTGTCGTCGAACCTTGGGTTCTGCCTATGGGCTCACAAGGCTCGATCCCCCTCACCGCGAACCGACAAAAAAAGGCTCCTGTTGGGACCTTGTTTGTTGGCTGGGGCGGGAGGATTCGAACCTCCGAATGCCGGTACCAAAAACCGGTGCCTTAGACCACTTGGCTACGCCCCATGGAATTGCCTGAATCGCCTGGAACATAGGCTCTAACGCTTAG
>PTLK01000181.1 GCA_002938075.1 Alphaproteobacteria bacterium MarineAlpha3_Bin3 | reverse complement strand
TTGTTCGCGGTCATCCTTGGGCAGGCCGCCGCCGTTGTCTTCGATGGTCAGGGTCACGACGTTCTCTTCGAGGTTCCCGTCCTTGTCCTTCCCGGGACCGGTGCCGAGGGTGACATGGATTTGGCCCTTGGGCGCCTTATCCCCTTGGTCCTCCTTGCGGCCGATGATGGCTTCAGCGGCATTCTTGAAAAGATTGGTCAGGGCGCGAGAAACCTGACGGTGGTCGCAATAAAGCCGGATGTTGTCTGCGGGCAGGTTGGCGTCATAGTCGATGTCCGGATGGCGGTTGGTTTCTAGGGTCATGACCCCGTGGCAGATTTCCGACAGGTTCTCGTTCTTCAACGACAGTTGCGGCATACTGGCGAACGACGAAAACTCGTCTACCATGCGGTGTAGGTCCTCGACCTGGCGGACGATGGTCTCGGTGCAACTGGCGAAGGTTTCCGGGTCGCTTTTGATCTCGTCCAGGTATTTCCGCTTCAGGCGTTCCGCCGAAAGCTGAATCGGCGTCAACGGGTTCTTGATCTCGTGAGCGATGCGCCTGGCAACGTCGGCCCAGGCGGCCTTGCGCTGGGCCGAGAACAGCTCGGTCACGTCGTCGAAGGTCACCACGTAGCCGATGATATCCCCGGCCAGCCTTTCGGCAGCGATGGAAACCACCAAGGTGCTGGAACGGCCCTTCCGGCCGACCTTGATTTCCGCCTGTTGCAACCGTTCCGGCCGGTCCATCACCTTTTCCAGCAATTCCGCCATTTCCGGAACCGCGTCGCCAAGGGATTGGCCGATCGATTGATCGAGGTCCATCTCCAGTAAATCCGAAGCCGAACGGTTGGTAAGATGGATTTTGCCCTGGGCATCGAGGCCGATGACGCCGGCGGAAACGCCCGCCAGCACCGTTTCCGTGAACCGGCGCCGTTCGTCGAGTTCGCGGTTGGCGTCCATCAAGCCTTCCTGAGTGCTTTTCAACTGCCCGGTCATGGTGTTGAAGGTGCGCCCGAGGGTGGAAATTTCATCGCTGCTGTCGGTGGCGTCGACGCTGACGGTCAAATCGCCTTCGCTGACCCTTTTGGCGGCCCGGATCAGGGAACTGATCGGCCTCGCCATTTGGGTCGAAACGGTCAAGCCTACCCAGATGGCGGCCAACAACAGAAGCAAGGCGACGACGATGAAGATCATCACGAAGCTGATCTGAATGCCGCTGCGTTTCGCTTCCATGGCCTTGTAACGGCCGGCGGCGTCATCGATCAGCTTGATATGTTCGATGACCTTCGGATCGACGAAGCGTTCGACCAGCAGAAAGGCATCGACGAAACCCTGCAGCCGGACGATGGCCCGGATGCGGTCCTCGGTGCGGCCGCGGAAGATGGCGATTTCGCCACGGCTGGCTTTATCGAAAACCTCTTTCGGAATGCGTTCGGCCTTGAGCGACAGGCTGAGTTCGGAGCGCGCCATGATCTGTCCGCCGCGGTCGATGACCAGGACTTCCGACAGCGCCCTGAGCGCCGCGTGATGCGATAGGATTTGGTTGAACCGCCGGGGATTGGTGCCGACAAGCGGGGCGTTGAAATTCAGGTCGCTGGCGATGGCGAAGGCGTCAACGGAAATGTTCTTGCGGTGCTCCTGCAGGTAAGCCTGGGTGACCGCCTGGGATTTGTTGATGGCGTCCTTGACCTTGTCCGAGAACCACACATCAAGCGCGTAATTAATGAACAAGGCCGAGAATACGGCGACCAGGATGGCCGGCGTCACCGCCACCAAGCCAAACAGCATCACCAGTCGACCGTGCAACCCGGCCCCGGCCTGGCCGCTACGGCGTTCCTGCCACAAGGTGACCAGCCGCCGGGCGACCACCAGGCCCAACAGCAGCAGGATAATGCCGTCCACGTAAAGCAGGTTGAGGATCGTCTGTACGTTGGTGGCCGCGGACGTTCGCCCGGTCATCGTGGCGACGGTAGCGATTCCCGAAACGACGGCCAAAACGACCAGGGCATAGGCCATTTTCCGGTGCACGCTGGCGTTGGTCATCCAGGCGGGGATCTTTTCCATGGTCGAGGGGGTGTCGTTCATTTCGCCCCCCTGACGATCGGAATGTTCAGTTGGCGAATCTTTTTACGCAGCGTGTTGCGGTTCAGCCCCAGGACCTCCGCGGCGCGGATCTGGTTGCCCTGGGTCGCCTGCAAGGTCAGGGTAATCAGCGGCCGCTCGACCTCCCTGAGCACGCGCTGATAAAGGCCGGCCGCCGGCAGCCCGTCGGCATGGGCCGAGAAATAGGTGGAAAGAAGGTTTTCAACCGTTTGCGACAAACCTTTTTCCTTGTCCTCGGCATTCTCCGGCGAGGCGTTGGCCAGTTCGGCCTCGATGTCCTCGACGGTGATGACCTCTTGCGAATAAAGCGCCGCCAAGCGCCGGATCAGGTTTTCCAGTTCGCGCACGTTGCCGGGCCATGAATGGTCCTTCATGCGATCCATGGCCGCGTTGTCGATGATTTTCCAGGGCAACCCCTCGGCCGCTGCCTTGGCCAGGAAGGACCGAACCAGCTCGGGAATGTCCTCGGTGCGTTCGCGAAGCGGCGGCAGGCGGATCGGTACCACGTTGAGGCGGAAATACAAATCCTCGCGGAACAGGCCCTGGCGGATCAGTTGTTTCAGGTCGTGGTGGGTGGCGGCGACGATCCGCGCGTCGGCCTTGATCGGCGTGCGGCCGCCGACGGTGGTGAATTCTCCTTCCTGCAGAACCCGGAGTAAGCGGGTCTGGGCTTCCGGGGGCATGTCGCCGATTTCGTCGAGGAACAGGGTTCCCCCTTCGGCCTGTTCGAAACGACCGGCCTGGCGGGTCTGGGCGCCGGTGAAGGCGCCCTTTTCATGGCCGAACAGCTCGCTTTCGATCAGTTCCCTGGGGATCGCCGCCATGTTGATGGCGACGAAGGGCCCGTCCTTGCGTTTGCCGTAATCGTGCAGCGCCCGGGCGACCAGTTCCTTGCCGGTGCCCGATTCGCCGTTAATGATCACCGTCAGGTCGGTGCCCATCAGCCGCGCCAGGGTGCGGTAGATTTCCTGCATTGCCGGCGATCGGCCGATCAACGGCAGGGCGTCTTCGGCTTCGGCGTCGGTTTTCTCTTCGGCCGAGCGCGGGGTTTCCAAACCGCGGCGGACGACGTCGACCAGTTTATTGATGTCGAAAGGCTTGGGCAGGTATTCGAAAGCGCCCCGTTCGGTTGCCTTGACGGCGGTCAGAAGCGTGTTCTGGGCGCTCATGACGATGATCCGGAGCTCCGGGCGGATGCCGCGGATGCGGGGGATCAGATCGAGTCCGTTTTCGTCGGGCATGATGACATCGGTGATGACAATGTCGCCGTCGCCGTCGCTGACCCACCGCCACAGGGTCGCCGCGTTGCCGGTCGCCCGGACCTCGTATCCGGCGCGGCCCAGGGCCTGGCTGACGACGGTGCGGATGGCGCCGTCGTCATCGGCGACGAGGATGGTCGGCGCCGCCATCAGGGGGTCTCCTCGGGGGCGCCCAGGGCGTTGCCTTCGGCCATCGGCAGCATGACGCGGAACTCGGTCTTCTTGGGCTCGCTTTGGCATTCGATGACGCCGCCGTGGTCGCCGATGATCTTGGCTACCAGCGCCAGGCCCAGGCCCGAGCCCTGGGGTTTCGAGGTGAAGAAAGGATCGAACAGGTATTCCTGGATGTCTTCGGGGATGCCTTCACCGTTGTCCTTGACGCTGACCCTGAGCGGCAGATGAATGCGTGAGCCGGCGCCCGGGACGGCGAACCGTACGCCATGTTGATAGGCGGTCTCAAGGATGATTTCGCCGCCCTTGGTGGGCGCCGCCTCGGCGGCGTTCTTGATCAGGTTGAGGAATGCCTGAACCAGTTGGTCCCGGTTGCCGTGAACCGGCGGCAGCGACGGGTCGAAATTAGTGACATAGCGTAAATGCTTGCCGAAACCGTTTTTCGCCAGTTGCTGGACCCGGTCCAGCACCTGATGGATGTTGACCGCCTGGCGTTCGAGGGGGCCGCTTTCGGAAAACACCTCCATGCGATCCACCATGTTGCAAATCCGGTCCACCTCGTCGCGGATCAGTTCCGTCAGGGCGCGGTCGTCGCTGGTCGAATTCTGTTCCAGAAGCTGTGCCGCGCCGCGGATTCCGGAGAGCGGGTTCTTGACCTCATGGGCCAGCATCGCCGCCATCGCCGTCACCGACCGGGCGGCGCCGCGGTGGGTCAGTTGG
>PTLK01000180.1 GCA_002938075.1 Alphaproteobacteria bacterium MarineAlpha3_Bin3 | reverse complement strand
CAAAAAGGTGGCTTAGGTGAACTGGCTCAAGAATTTCGTCAAGCCCAAGCTCCAGAAGCTCGTCGGCGGCGGCAAGGACAGCCCTGACAACCTGTGGCACAAGTGCCTGGAATGCTCGCAGATGATCTTTCACCGGGATTTGGAGAAACACCTCCACATCTGTCAGCATTGCGGCCATCACATGCGGCTGCCGGTCCGGCTCAGGCTTCAAATGCTGTTCGACGGCGGTGAATACAAGACCGTCGAAATGGCGTCGACGGCGGACGATCCCTTGAAGTTCCGCGACCGCCGCAAATATACGGACCGCCTAAAAGAAGCCCGTAATGCCACCGGCGCCGACGATGCGCTGAGGGTCGCCCACGGCAAGATGGGCGGCATTGGCGTCGTCATCGCGGCCCTCGATTTCGGTTTCATGGGCGGCTCCATGGGCCTCGCCGTCGGCGAGGGAATACTGACGGCGGCGCGCCTCGCCGTGGTCCAGGGCTCGGCCCTGATCGTCGTCTCGTCGTCGGGCGGCGCACGCATGCAGGAAGGCATCCAATCGCTGATGCAGATGCCCCGCACCACCATCGCCATCGACGAGCTCCGCGAAGCCGGCCTGCCCTATATCGTCGTCCTTTCCGATCCGACCACGGGGGGCGTGTCGGCGTCGTTCGCCATGCTCGGCGACATCGCCATCGCCGAGCCCGGCGCGGTGATCGGTTTCGCCGGTGCGCGTGTCATCGAACAGACCATCCGCGAGACCCTGCCCGAAGGCTTTCAACGGGCCGAATACCTACTCGATCACGGCATGGTGGACATGGTCGTGCACCGCCATGAACTGCGCGATACCTTGATCCGCGTCCTGTCGCTGCTTAAGAACCAAGGGCCGCCGGGCAAGGTGCTGGCGATGCCGGACTCGGACGGCGGCCAGCCGGCGGACCCGGAAAAAGGCGGCACTCCCTCATCAGGCTAACGGACCATGGCCGATCCGCAACCCATCCTCGACCGGCTCCTCAGACTGCACCCGAAACTGATCGACCTCGAGCTCAACCGGGCGCTGAAACTGTTGGGCGAACTGGGCGCGCCGCACATGAACATGGCACCCGTCGTCCACGTTTCGGGCACCAACGGCAAAGGCTCGGTAATCGCGCTGATGCGAGGCGCCCTGGAAGCCGCCGGTAAAAAGGTCCATGTTTACACCTCGCCCCATCTGGTGCGCTTCAACGAACGCATCCGGGTGGCCGGCCAGATCATCGACGATGAAAGCCTGAGCGATATCCTGGAAGTCTGCGAACAGGCCAACAAGGGCCGCCCGATCACCTTTTTCGAGATCACCACCGTCGCCGCCTTCCTGGCCTTTTCCCGCACACCCGCCGACGTCGTGCTGTTGGAAACCGGGCTCGGCGGCCGCTTCGACGCCACCAACACCGTCCGCGAGGCGGCGCTCACGGTCATCATGCCGGTGTCCATGGACCATCAGCAGTACCTGGGCGATACGCTCACCGAAATCGCCGCCGAAAAGGCTGGGATTCTCAAACCGGGCATCCCCTGCGTCGTCGCCCGCCAACCCGACGAGGCCATGGACGCCATCGCCGAGAAGGCGGACGAGGTCGGCGCGCCGCTGATCGTCGAGGACAGGGACTGGACCCTCCGCTTCGGTTCGGAGGAAATGACCGTCAACCGGGGCGGCCACAACCGCCACCTTTCGCGGCCCGGCCTGGAAGGCCCCCATCAGGCCCATAACGCCGGCGTCGCGGTGGCGGCGCTGGAACAACTGCCTGGGATCACGCTCTCCGATGCCGCCATTTCCGAAGGCTTCAGGAATGCCGAATGGCCGGCGCGGCTGCAACGGATTCGGGACGGGCGGCTGCACGCCCCGTTGGGCGAAAAATTGGCCCTGTGGCTGGACGGCGGCCACAACGAGGCGGCCGCCGAGGCCCTGGCGTCGTGGCTGGCGGAACGCGACCGGATGCCGCTGCACCTAATCCTCGGCATGTTGAACACTAAGGACCCGGCGGCTTACCTGGAACCGCTCAGGCCGTATCTCTATTCCCTGCGGACGGTTGATATCCCCGGCACCGAGGCCGCCTTCGGCGCCGATGAACTGGCCGATATTGTCAACAGTTCGGGGTTCGACGCCACCCCGGCCGTTGGCCTGAAAGAGGCGCTCGGCGAAATCGCCCGGGACGAGCCCGGCCCGGCCCGGGTGTTGATCGCCGGCTCGCTCTATCTGGCCGGGTTGGTGCTGGCGGACAGCGGTGGGAACGCGTAAATTCGGAGCCGCGCAACAACGGAGGCGACCATGATCGTCGAGCAAATCTGGACCGGAAACGCGTACCGCAACTTCAATTACCTGATCGTCTGTCCGCAAACCGGCGAGGCCCTGGCCGTCGATCCCCTCGATCATCAAAAATGCCTTGGCCTGGCCAAGGATCGTGGCTGGTCCATCACCCAGGTGCTGAACACCCACGAACACGGCGATCACACCGGCGGCAACGAGGCGGTGATTAAGGCGACCGGCGCCAAGCTGCTGGCCCACGCCGGCGCCAAGGGGCGTATCCCGGGCATCGACCGGGGGCTCGGCGCCGGCGACGTGATCGAGGTCGGAAAAACGGTGGAGCTGGAATGCCTGGACACCCCCGGTCACACCATGAGCCACGTCTGCCTGCTGTCGCGCACCGACCAACCGTCGCTTTTTTGCGGCGACACCCTGTTCAACGCCGGCGCCGGCAACTGCCACGGCGGCGGCCACCCGGAAGAGCTTTACCAAACCTTCGCCACGCAACTGTCGAAGCTGCCGGACGAGACGCTGATCTATCCCGGCCACGACTACATCACCCACAACCTTGAATTCACCCTCGACCGCGAACCCGACAACGCGCGCGCCAAAACGCTGCTGGCCGAAGTTGGGGACCAGGATCCGGACAGCGCCCTGGTGTCGACGCTCGCCCTGGAGAAGGAGATCAACACCTTCTTCCGCCTGCACAGCCCGTCGGTGATCGCGGCGCTCCGGGAAATCTTCGACGACCTGCCCGAAGACCCCGACCCGAAAACGGTGTTCATCAAGCTCCGGTTGCTCCGCAACGATTGGTAGGCTGCCTTCTCCCCACCCGGCCCCCGACCCGGTCATCGTCCCCGCCGGTTCTCTTCATATCGCGGTAGACAAATAATTGAATATATGTTCAATCGTTTGTTGCTATATAAGGAGGCATGCGTGGTCGAGGATCAAGCCATCGAAATTGCCGAAATATTCCATCTGCTCGGGGACCCGACGCGGCTCCGAATCGTTACCTGTTGCCTGGAGGAACCTCGCAACGTGGGCGAGAT
Organism: Alphaproteobacteria bacterium MarineAlpha3_Bin3; assembly: GCA_002938075.1. Taxonomy (GTDB): domain Bacteria; phylum Pseudomonadota; class Alphaproteobacteria; order Rhodospirillales; family Casp-alpha2; genus Casp-alpha2. The sequence goes on along the minus strand of PTLK01000180.1, from coordinate 973 downwards.
CGCCGAAACCGTCGGTGTTTCCGCTTCCCTGGTCAGCCACCACCTGCGGCTTTTGAAGGCGACGCGTTTGGTCCGCGCCGACCGCCGCGGCAAGCAGGTCTTCTACGTCGCGGCGGACGAACACGTGCAAAAGGTCCTGAAGGATATGATGGACCATGTTGCGGAGCAACACCGCGAGGCCCCCTGAGATGTCCGTCGATTGCTGTCACGATCATGGGAAACAGGACGAAGACAGGCCACTTGGCGCCACCCGTCGCGCTTTGTGGGCGGTGCTGGCCATCAACGCCGCCATGTTCGTCGCCGAGTTGACCGCCGGGATATGGGGAAAGTCGGTGGCCTTGCAGGCCGATGCGTTGGATTTCCTGGGCGATTCCGCCACCTACGCCATGACCCTGATGGTGCTGGGGATGAGCATCCGCTGGCGGGCCGGAGCGGCGATGATCAAGGGGCTGGCTATGGGCGGTTTCGGATTCTGGGTCATTGGCATGATGGGGTATCACTTCATCCAGGGGTCGCTGCCCAGCGCCGCAATCATGGGCAGCGTCGGTATCCTGGCCCTGGCCACTAACCTGTTGTCTGCGGTGATCCTTTTCCGCCACCGCAAGGGCGACAGCAACATGCGTTCAGTGTGGCTGTGCACCCGCAACGACGCCATTGCCAACCTCGCCGTGATCGCGGGGGCGAGCGGCGTTTGGGCGTCCGGCACCGGGTGGCCGGATTTGGCCGTCGGCGCCGTCATTGCCGCCCTCGCGCTTTCAAGCTCGGTCACCGTCCTGCGCCTGGCCCAGGGAGAATTGCGGGAAGAAGCGCGGGCTTAGAACCGATCGGGCGCCAACGAAGAACCCCGCCACCGGGGCGGGGTCCGAAATCCGTTAAATTCTCAACCTTAAAACCGTCAGAGGACGGATTCGAGCCAGCTGGTCAATTGGCCTTTCGGCACGGCGCCGATCTTGGTCGCCGCCACCTCGCCGCC
>PTLK01000018.1 GCA_002938075.1 Alphaproteobacteria bacterium MarineAlpha3_Bin3 | reverse complement strand
TTGATGTCCTTGATGGAGGCCGGATAATTGCCCAACAGGAAATGGACCGTGGCCCTTTTATGCCATCCCTCGGCGAAGTCCGGGGCGGCATCGATGATCAGGGCATACCCGCCGAGGGCGGAATCCAGTTCCCCCGCGGTCATGTAGCGTTGGCTTTCGTGCATCATCCAATCCACCGCCGGGTCGCCGGCGTAACGCCAGATGGACCAGATTTCGGCCGTCACGTTGTCGGCTTTTTGACTGTTTTTGGCGGTCTTGAGCTCGGCGAACAATTTGTCCAGCCGGGGATCGTCCTGCGAGGCAAGCAAGGACGACGCTCCCGACAAGCCCAGTACGATGATACTTACGGCGGCCACGCGGGCCGCTTGGCGTCCCCACATAGCCCCCGATTATGGTAAATAGGCCCTAAATCGCCAACAAAGAGGCGCCAACGCCTTGTAAACCCTGAATAATTGTGATTATCGAAAATCCGCCCCTGGGCCCAAAAAGGGCGAATCGGGCGGTCGGGAAGCGGGCTAGTCGTCCTTGTTCTCGTGTTCGGGTTCGTTCTCCAGGTGGCTGCCGCCGGCCTTGATTTCCTCCCAGACGAAAAGGATGGCGATGCCGAGAATCAGGATGGTAACGATCCACAGATCGGGCTCCCAGACGCCGATGATCACCACGCCCATGAAGGCGACGACCCCGAGCATCGATATGGCGGCGAAAACCTTGTCCAGCATTTGTCTTAACGTCCCTCGTCTCCCTGCCGCGTATGTACAACGCGGACTTATTGATTTCAAACGGTTCCTGATCTCTCGTCGGCGCCGGCGATGTGTCCGGTCAGCCAGTTGGCGGTCCTGAGCAGCCTGGCATCGTCGCCGCGGCGGCCGACGAGTTGCACACCGAGCGGCAGGCCGTTTGGGCCTTCCATCAGCGGCAGGGTTATTGCCGGCGTGCCGCAGTAGGTCCAAAGGGTGCAGAACACCGGGTTGCCGGTGGAATCGAGTCCGGCCGGCGCCTCCCCCGTCGTCGCCGGGGTAAAAATGGCGTCGTAGCGCTCGAACACCTTTTCGAGACCCACATTCAGCACATCGCGCCAGTCCACGGCCCGGTTGTATTCGACGGCGGTGGTCTTCTGGCCCTCCTCGATCATTTCGCAAAGGGTATTCGTCAACTGGTCCTTTCCGCGCTCGTAATAGCCGGCGAAGCTCTTGGCCAGGTCGGCGTACATGATGGTACGGAGCCATTCGACGGCGTGGTCGAACGGATCGGGCAGGTCCAGGTCGTCGCATTCTTCGCCCAGAAGCTCCTTCAGTTCCCCGAAGGCTTCCTGGGTTTCCTTGTCGGCCTGGTCCCAGACGGCGGTTTTGGCGAAAGCGAGGGTCGGCGGCAGGGGCGGGTCCTCGGCGGCGATTTTGGCCATCGGCGGCCGTCCCCGGGGCGCCGTGTCGGCGTCGCCGGGGTCATGGGCGACAAGCGCCTCGGCGCATAGGGCCGCGTCTTCGACCGAACGCGCCATGACGCCGATGGTGTCCAGGTATCTCGATTGCGCCAGCACCCCGGTGCGGGGAATCAGCCCGTGGCTGGGCTTGAACCCGACGACCCCGCAATAGGACGCCGGGCGGATGATCGAGCCGTTGGTCTGGCTGCCGATGGCCAGTGGCACCATGCCGGTGGCGACGGCGGCGGCCGAGCCGCTGGACGATCCGCCCGGGGTGTGATCCGGGTTGTGGGGGTTGTGGGTCTTGCCCGGCCCGTAGACGGCGAGCTCCGTCGTCACCGTCTTGCCCATGATGACGGCGCCGGCTTCCTTGAGCAGGCTGACGGCCTTGCAGTCCCGGTCGGGCTGGCGGCCGGAATCGAGGGGGGTGCCGTTCTCCGTCGGCAGGCCCTCGGTATCGAAAATGTCCTTGATGCCGACGGGAACGCCGTGCAACGGGCCCAAGGGATCGCCCGCCTGGCGCTGGGCATCGCGGGCGCGGGCCTGTTCGAGGGCGAAATCGGGGTCCAAGTGTGCCCATGCCTGGACCTCGCCGTCGATCTCGTCGATGCGTTCCAGGCAGGCCGTAACCATGTCTTCGGCGGACAGCTCCCCCTCGCGCAACTGGCGGGCGGCCTCCGTTGCGGAAAGCTCTATCGGGGTCATGGCGTCGTCTCTGGGCATGATGGCTTAAAACCGTCGGCGTGCGGGGCCGTTAACGACCGTAGACGAGCTTCGGCAGGTAAAGCGCGATCTCGGGGAATGTATAAAGAAGGAACATGGCCAGGAACACCATAGACAGGAACGGCATGCAGCCCTTGAAGATCGTGATAAGTTGCACGTGTGGCGGAGCCACCCCCTTGAGGTAGTAGGCCGCCATGGCCATGGGTGGCGTTAGGAATGACGTTTGCAGGTTCAGTGCCACCAGGATGCCGAAGAACAAGGGATCGATGCCGAAGTGCGGCAGCATGGGCAGGAAGATGGGCACGAAGATGATGATGATCTCGGACCATTCCAGCGGCCATCCGAGAAGGAAGATGATGACCTGGGCCATGATCAGGAACATGACCGGCGTCAGGTTCATGCCGAGCACGAATTCCTCGATCAGGCCCTGGCCGCCCAGATACGAGAACACCGACGAAAACGTCCACGAGCCGACGAACAGCCAGCATACCATTGCCGACGTGCGCACCGTGAGATAGACGGATTCCTTGAGGCCGACCTTGTCGATGCCCCGCCAAGCCATATAGCCGATAAGGGTGACGAAGAAACCGACGTCGAACGCCCACCAGCTGACCTCGTGTTCGGTGAAGGCCTCGTTGAGATTGAGCACCGTAAACATGAGCAGATACGCCGCGCCGAACCCGAGCCCCACAAGCCCCGCCTGTCCGCCGAAGGCGTAAAGGGGCCGCAGCCATCGCGAGTGGGGCTGGAAGATGGACAGCAGCGGCGCGTCGTCGCCCATGAATCGCACGGCCGCCGCAATAGCGAAGGCGATGCCGACGCTGATTCCGGGCGCGAAGGGAAGGGTACGTTCGGTCGGCATCGGAAGATCGAACCACCAGGCGGCGAGGATTCGGAACAGATAATAGGACAAGTAAAGGATAGTGGTCGTGATGGCGCCGACGCCGATGGCGTAGTGCCAGGGGTTGTATTCATCGACCTTGCCGTCGCCGTCGACCCATTCCGGCCTGATTTCGTGGGACCGGATCGAGCCGATGCGGTAGCTGGCGGCGAGGATGATGCCGCCGGTGGCGCCCATGGAGGCGGCTTCCGTCGGCGTCGCCAGACCGAACAGGATGGCGCCCAGGACCGACAGGATCAGGAACGCCAACGGGAAGAAGGACGTCAACATCATGACATAGATGTTGCCGCGCCTTGCGGCGTCGATGTCTTCCTGGCGGGGTGGAGGGGCGATTTTCGGATTGAGCCACGCACGGCCGATGACGTAAATGATGTAAAGGCCGGCCAGCATGAATCCCGGCGCGATGGCGCCGGCATACAGCCGCACCACCGACATGGAAGCCGCCGCCGCGTAGACGATCAACATGATCGACGGCGGGATCAGGATGCCCAGGCAGCCGCCGGCACAGATGACGCCGGCCGAGAAACTGGTATCGTAGCGGGCCTTGAGCATGGCCGGGAAGGCGAGAAGGCCCATCAACGTCACCACGGCGCCGATGATGCCCGACGCGGTGGCGAACAGCGCACAAGTCACCAGCGCCGCGACGGCCATGGACCCCGGTAGGTGCCGGGCCGCGATCTGAAGCGTGGAGAACAGGCGGTCGACCAGGTTGGCGCGCTCGACGATGTAGCCCATGAACAGGAACAGCGGCACCGCCACCAGCACGTCGTTGGCCATCACCGAATAGGTCTGGTTGACGAGAAGGTCGAAGACCCGGTTGTCGAAGATCGACTGCATGCGCTCGGGGTCGTAGTAGGCGTAGTAGCCGAAGAACACCCCCATGGCCATCAGGGTGAAGCAAATCGGAAAGCCGAGCAGAATGCTCAGGATGAAGAGCCCCAGCATGACCACCGCGATTTCGGGATCGGATAGACCAAACATCTGCGCTCAGCCCCTGTCCTCGGTTGTCATGCGCCGGGCGTCACGGCCTTCCTTGGCCGCTTCCGTGTCCTTTTTCTCCTGCAGAAGGGCGACTTCCATTTCCTCGACGTCTTCGAGGTGTGCTGGCCATTCGCCGGTCCTGAGGCAGACGATACAGCGGCAGACCTGGGCCATGCCCTGCAGGAAAAGCAGCACGCCTGCGACGGGAAGGACCGTCTTGAACTGCGAGATAGGCACCCCGGCGGGGCTGTTGATGCTGACCTCGCCGCGACCGTAATTGTACGACCATGATTCCAGGGCGTAATCGGCGCCGGCGAAGATAAGGGCCAGGATGCCGGGAAAAAAGAAAAGGAAATAAACAACGAGTTCGACACTGGCCTGGGTCTTCGGCTTCCACAGCCGGTAGATGACGTCGCCGCGGACGTGGCTGTCGCGGGCGAGGGTATAGGCACCGCCCATCATGAACAGGGAGCCGTACATCAGGTAGCTGAGATCGAAGGCCCACGACGTCGGGTCGCGCATCAAGTAGCGCACGAAGACCTCGTAGGCGACGCCAATGGCCAGCAGCAGAATGCACCAGGCAAAAGCCTTGCCGACCCAGGCCGTAAAGCTGTCCACCGTAAAGATAAACCGGTCCATGAAAAATCCCTAAATCGGACGATTGGGTCGGTTAATGGAGGTGGGGCGGCGCTGCCAGCGCCGCCCCATATTTTCCAGCGGAATAACCCGTTTCCGCACGGGCGCCTTACGTAAACTTCGGTAGCTTGCCCGGGAAGTAGTGCTCGTAGGCGAGCTTGTAGTCGGCCGCGTTGACCAAGTCGTAGAACGCAACCTTCTCCGACCAGACCTTCTGGCTCTTGACGACCTTCGCGAAAAACGGATCGGCTGCTTCGAGCTTCTTCAGGACCTTATCCCAGGACTTGAGCTGGGCGGTCATGATCGACTGCGCGGTGCGATAGACGTTGACGCCCTTCTCATTGATCAGAATCTGCAAGTCCGTGGAATACTGGTTCATGGCCCAGCCGTAGTTGGCCGTGTTGGCGGCCTCGGCGCCGTATTCGAGGATCGCCTGGTGCTCCTTCGGCAGGCCGTCGAATAACGACCTGGTGAACATGATCTCGAAGAACTCGGCCGCCTGGTGGTAGGAGCCCATGTGGTAGTGCTTGGACACGTCCGCGGCGCCGAAGCGCATATCGGCGGTCGGGTTGTTGAACTCGAACGCCTCGATGACGCCCTTCTCCAACGCCGGCACGATCTCGCCGCCCGGAAGCTGGGTCACCTTGAGGCCCATGCCCTGCATGATGTCCGTGGCCAGGCCAACCGTACGGTATTTAAGGCCCACCATCTGCTTGGCGCTGGTGACGTGGAACTTGAACCAGCCCAGAGGCTGCGTCGGCATCGGCATGGCGAAGTAGCTGCGAACGTTCACCTTCAGGATCTTGGTCTGCAGCTCGTCCAACAGCTCCGCGCCGCCACCGTATTGGATCCAGGCCAAAATCTGCGGCGCGTTGCAACCAAAGACAGGACCGGTTCCGAACAGCGACGCGGACTTGTTCTTGGAATACCAGTACGCGGTCACGGTATGCGCGGCGTCGAGCACGCCCTTGTGGACGGCGTCCTGCACCTGGAACGCTTTGACGACAGCGCCCGACGGCAGCAGGTCGATCTTCAGGCGGCCGCCGGCCATGGCGGCCACGCGCGTAACATACTCTTTGGCCATGTCCTGGAACGGGCTCGTGGCACCCCAGGACGACTGCATCTTCAAAGTCTTCGTCGCGGCCATGGAAACATTGGGCATCGCCAGAGTGGCTGCCCCAGCGCCCGCGACTACGGCGCCAGTCTTGATAAACTTACGCCGCGAAACTTTTGTCTTTTTGGTAGCCATAATTGATCCTCCCTATGGCGTTGCTTGGTAAAAATGCGATCCATTAAACTCCATCAGGCGCCCGAAGCGCTAAAATGGATAACAGACAATTGCGGGAAACCTGCGTGGAATTTGCGCCTGCCCCCCGCCGACGCCGGCCGTTCTTTCAAATCCGCGAAGGCGACCGTTGCTGGCGGGTACTTTTCAGCATACTCAACTGGATGGCAAGGCTTTTCACGCCCGCCAGCCGCCCGTCACCGACATGTGACACCGGCTGGCTTTCCTCCCTTTAGTCCTCCCATTCATGCCTGGGCCTAATCGGCGGCTTGGGCTTGTTTATTGCCGGAACGTAACCTCCAGAATGGGCCAAGTTTGGCATACCAAATCCCTTGGCCGCAATAGCCTAATTTCAGCCACCCGCCAAAAGTCACGGTTCCCTTGATAACCCTGTTTCCCGGGCCGGCGGGCTCAGGCCACCCGGTCGCCGGGCTCGTCGCCGGCGAAAAAGGCGTCCAGGTTGTCGAGCGCCCGGAACCCCATGGCGTCGCGGGTTTCGGCGGTGGCGCTGCCGATATGGGGCATCAAAAAGGTGTTGGGAAGCTCGGCGAACCGGGGGTCGATGGTGGGTTCGTTGTTATAGGCGTCGATGCCGGCGGCCTTGAGCCGGCCCGATTGCAGGGCCTCGATCAGGTCGTCGTCGACATGGATGGCGCCCCGGGCGGCGTTAACGAAGATGGCGCCGTCGGGAAGCAGGGCGAAACGCTCGGCGTTCATCAGCCCCGTGGTTTCCGGCGTCGCGTTGCAGTGGATGGACAGGAAATCGCAGACCGGCAGCATGTCCTCCAGGGTTTCGTGATATTGGGCCCCTTCCTCGGCCTCCGGGGCCAAGCGGCGGATGTCGTGGTAGTGGATTTCCATGTCGAAACCGCGGGCGCGCCTAGCCACCACCTGGCCGACCCGCCCCATGCCCAGGATTCCCAGCCGTTTTCCCGTCACCTGGGTGCCGACCATGAAGGCCGGGCTCCAATCCTTCCATTCGCCGGTCCGCACCAGCTTCTCGCCTTCGCCGGCGCGCCGCGCGGCGCCGATCATCAGCATCATGGTCAACTCGGCGGTGGCGTCGGACAGCACGTCAGGCGTGTTGGTCACCACCAGGCCCCGTTTCTTGGCCGCCTCGATGTCCACATGGTCGAAACCGACGGAGAAATTGGCGACGATCTTAACCTCCTCGGGCAAGCGCTCGATCACCTCGGCGCTGAGATGCTCGGTATGGCATGCGACGATCGCATCCGCGCCGCCGGCGCGTTCGATCAGCTCGTCCTTGGAATATAAGGCGTCGTCGGAGTTGAGCCGGGCCTGGTAATCGCGGCCGAGGCGGTCTTCCACCGCGTCGGGCAGTTTCCGGGTAACCAGGACGACGGGGGGAACGGGGACGGAGGGCTTGTCGCTCATGGTCGGGGGCCTCCTGTGAACAGTCTTCTAAGTCTTTTTATCGTTGCCGGGGGTTGTAGCACATGGGCGCCGGAAATCGAATCACTCCTTGATGAACGGCCATGTTGCGGGCAAACGGTTGTTGCCCTTGCACTTTTCGATCATCTGCATCATGTTCGCGGGTGCAATATCGAATTTAGCCTTCTCCGGCTCCCCGGAGGCGGCGGTTTTAGACGAATATGAAAAAATTCTAATCTACGAAATCAAACGCACCCGAGGAGTCTTCATTATGAGTTTCACCATCGTCGAGCAGTGCACGCCGCGCCTCAACCGCAGCGAACTGGCGGTGCCGGGCTCGAACCCGAAATTTCTCGAAAAAGCGACCGAGAGCACGGCAGACGTGATCTTTCTCGACCTTGAGGACGCGGTCGCCCCCGATGACAAGGAACAGGCCCGCAAGAACATCATCGAGGCCCTCAACGACCTCGATTGGAGCGGCAAGACCCTGTCCGTCCGCATCAACGGGCTGGACACCCATTACATGTACCGGGACGTGGTCGATATCCTGGAACAGGCACCGGGCAAGCTCGACCTGATCATGATCCCCAAGGCCGGCACCGCCGCCGACATCTATGCCGTCGACATGCTGGTGACCCAGATCGAGGCCGCTACCAAGGTCGAAAAGCGGATCGGCTTCGAGCTCATCATCGAAACCGCGCTGGGGATGATGAACGTCGACGAATTGGCCGCCTCCAGCCGACGGCTTGAATCGTTGCATTTCGGGGTCGCCGACTACGCCGCCTCGACCAAGGCCCGGACGACCGTCATCGGCGGCCCCAACAAGGACTACCATGTGCTGACCGATCCCGACGGCGACGGCAACCGCGACGTTCACTGGGGCGACATGTGGCATTACCCGGTCGCCCGCATGGTCGTCGCCGCCCGCGCCCACGGGCTGCGGCCTATCGACGGGCCGTTCGGCGATTTTTCCGACCCCGACGGCTTCAACGCCCAGGGCAACCGCTCCGCCACCTTGGGGTGCGAAGGCAAATGGGCGATCCACCCGAGTCAGGTCGAACTCGCCAACAACCTGTTCAGCCCCAGCGACGAAGACGTCACCAAGGCCCAGCGCATCATCGAGGCCATGGAACAGGCGCAGAAGGAAGGCAAAGGCGCCGTCGCCTTGGACGGGCGGCTGATCGACATCGCATCGATCAAGCAGGCCGAGGTGATGGTGCGGAAAGCCGAACAGATCAAAGCCGCCGGCTGATTGCGCGGGCCAAGATTTTAGGGCGGCGGGGATACCCTGCCGCCCCTCGCTTTTGCCGGTTGCCGTACTGTGTTAGACACCCCCCATGCACAACTACCTCGATTTCGAGAAGCCGATTGCCGAGCTTGAGGGCAAGATCGAGGAACTTCGCCACCAGCCCGGGTCCGAAGGCGTCAATATCGCCGACCAGGTTTCGGAGCTTCAGGCCAAGGTCGGCAAGCTTCTGGCGCAGACCTATGCGAAGCTGACGCCGTGGCAAAAGACCCAGGTGGCCCGGCATCACGACCGCCCCCATGCCCTCGATTACGTCACCGCCCTGATCGAGGACTTCACGCCCTTGGCCGGCGACCGGCTGTTCGCCGAAGACCCGGCGGTGATCGGTGGTCTGGGGCGTTTCAACGGTGCCTCGTTGGTCGTCATCGGCACCGAAAAAGGCGCCGATACCGACGGCCGCGTGAAGCACAATTTCGGCATGGCCCGGCCCGAAGGCTACCGCAAGGCGCAACGGCTGATGAAACTGGGAGACCGCTTCGGCCTGCCGGTGATCACCCTGGTCGACACCCCCGGCGCCTATCCCGGCGTCGACGCCGAAGCCCGCGGCCAGGCGGAAGCCATCGCGCGCAGCGTCGAAACCTGTATCGGCCTCAAGGTGGCGCTGATCAGCGTCATCATCGGCGAAGGCGGGTCAGGCGGGGCCATGGCGCTGACCGCCGCTAACACGGTGTTGATGCAGGAACACGCCATTTATTCGGTGATTTCCCCGGAAGGCTGCGCCTCGATCCTGTGGCGCGACGGCGACAAGGCCATCGAGGCCGCCGAGGCCCTGAAGCTGACCGCGGACGACCTGTTGAAGCTGGGCGTCATCGACAGGATCATCGCCGAGCCCCTGGGCGGGGCGCACCGAGACAAACAGGCCGCCATCGCCGCCGTCGGCGCCGCCATCGAGGACGCGCTTGGCGATCTGGCGGGGATCGCCGGCGAGGTGTTGAAGGCCCGGCGGCGCGAGAAATACCTGGAAATGGGTTCCAAGGGGTTAAGTTAGTTTTGCCATGACTGATTCCACCAAACCGCTTTATTCACTGGCCGGAAAGCGGGTCTGGATCAGCGGCCACGGCGGCATGGTCGGTTCGGCCCTGATGCGCCGTCTGCAATCCGAAGATTGTAAAATCTTCAAGGCGACCAGCAAGGAACTGGATTTGCGCCGCCAGGCCGAGGTCGAGGCCTGGATGGAGGCGGAGAAACCCGAAACCGTGTTCCTGGCTGCCGCCACCGTCGGCGGCATTATGGCCAACGACACCCGGCCGGCGGAATTCATCTACGACAACTTGGCCATCGAAGCCAACGTCATCCATGGCGCCTGGCGGAGCGGTGTCGAAAAGCTCCTGTTTCTGAGCGCCGCATGCGTCTATCCCCGCGAAGCGCCGCAACCGACTCCCGAAGACTGCTTGTTGACGGGGCCACTGGAACCGACCAACGAAATGTCGGCCATCGCCAAGATCGCCGGCATCAAGCTGTGCCAGGCCTACCGCCGCCAATACGGCTGCGACTTCATTTCCTGCCAGCCCCTCAACATGTACGGTCCCGGCGATAATTTCGACCCCGAGGACTCCCACGTCGTCGGCGCGCTGTTGATGAAGGCCCATGCCGCCAAGACCGAAGGCCGCCCGGCGATGACCGTCTGGGGCAGCGGCAAACCGGTGCGAGAGTTCCTTTACGTCGACGATGCCGCCGACGCCCTGGTGTTCCAGATGCGGCACTATTCCGATGATCGGGCGTTGAACATCGGGCCGGGGGCGGTGATCAGCATCCGCGAACTGGCCGAAGCCGTGGCCAGGGTGGTTGGCTTTGAGGGCAAATTGGTTTTCGACGCCGCAAAACCCGACGGCATGCCTTCCAAGACCCTGGACGCGGCCCGCTTCGCCGCCCTCGGATGGAAGGCAACGACAAGCCTCGAGGACGGCCTGGCCAGGGCCTATCAATGGTATCTTGAAAACGTCGCCTGACGGGTTGTCTAGGCGCGGGTGACGTGGGTGAAAAGGCGGTTGTCGGAGCCGTCGTCCGGTAAATCGACGGGCTTGAGCCCGCATTCCCCCAACAGCGACGTTATCCGTGCCTGTGCCGCGTCGTCATGGGTCAACATCTCGATCAAGACCGACTTCACCCCCGGCCCGGAAAGCAGCGACTTTGCGCCTTCCAGGATCGCCGCCTCGATGCCGTCGACGTCTATTTTAACATGGGTCGGGGCGGGGATTCCCTCGATCGCCGCAAGGTCGTCGAGGCGGAAGGCCAGGACCTGGAGGCCAATGCCGTTTGCGTCCGGCCGGCCAGCGGCGATGGTGTGGCCGACGGAGCCGGCCTCGATGCCGTTTAGGGACAGCACTGTCGCCTCGGTATCGGCGCCGGCGGCCAGGCAAAGCGGCAACACCTGGTCGGTGACCGCGTTGAGGTGAAGGTTATGGACCAGTACCCGGTACGAGAACGGGTTCGGCTCAAAGGCGACCACCGGGACCGAACGCGCCTTGGCCGCATAGAGGGTATAGGCGCCGATATTGGCGCCGATGTCGTAAAAGACGTCGCCGGCGCCGAATCTATCGATCCAGGACAGCGTATTAGGCTCGCTGTCGAACCCGTGCCGGGACCAATAGACGGACGTGCGGTCGGGGACCAGCAGTGTCAGGTCGACGCCGTTGACGGTGACGGTGGTTTGCGGCGCCAGCCCGTCGTGGACCCGGGCCCGGACGGTCAGTTTCCGCCATCGGCTTAAGAACACCGTCGCCAGATTGACGAGGGCCACCAGGAATCGCGCGAAAAGCTTGGTCATGGGGTATAAAGTCGGTGGCGTCGGGCAGGGTTAAATCGAAAGGATAGTCTACCCCGAACCCTGGGCCCGTTTCATCCGCTAGTTTCCCGGCCCGGCGGTAACCTGAAAGCGGGGAACGGTTGCAACCGTCCGGCGTTTCGATAAGGTTTCCTGCCAAAGGGGTGCGAAAAATCATGGCTATCGAAAAGCCTGAGGATTTCTATAAGGTCTATGCCGCCTTCAAGCGTTACCAGACGCCGGTGCTGAAGGACAAGCACGTCAAATGGTACGACCGGGAATTCTGGGTTCCGGCCCGGTGCGGGCCCGGGACCTCGGTTCTCGAAATCGGTTCCGGCACCGGCGAATTCCTGTCCTATCTGAATCACAAGGGTGTCACCCGCTTTCATGGCGTCGAACAGGACCCGGAAGCGGTCCGGGTCATGGAGCCGGGGCTGGCGGCCCACGTGACCGTCGGCGACCTTTGGGATTACCTGGACGGCGCCGGGGCCAGAGAACCCTTCGACCGGGTGGTGATGCTGGACGTTTTGGAGCATTTCCCCGCCGCCGAAGGCGTCAGGCTTCTAAAGAAGATCAAAGACGTGCTTCGGCCCGGCGGGCTGGTCGTCGTCCGGGTGCCTAACATGGGGTCACCGTGGGGCGGCATCCATCAGTTCGCCGACCTTACACACCAAAGCGCCTATACGGCGCAAAGCCTGGAGCAGTTGGGACTGGCGGCCGGATACAAGACGCGGGCCTTCCTGCCGCAACGCCGCGGCAGCCCGTTTCGGCGCCTAGCCGAGGACTGCCTGCATGGGGTTCTGTCGAGGATTCTGACCACCACGCCGGTGGTCTGGACGGCCAACATCATCGCCGTGCTGGAAGTCGACGGCGGAGACTAAGCCCGCCGCATAAGCGCCTTTACACCACCTTGCCGTGGCAATGCTTGTACTTGCGTCCCGAATTGCAGGGGCACGCGGCATTGCGCGACACCCGGCCCCAGGTGGCAGGGTCGTCCGGGTCGACGGTTTCGGCGGCCTGGCGGCGCATGACTGGGGCCAACGCCAACGCTTCCTCGCCGTCTCCGCCGGCGAAGGCGGCCTCGCCGACGAAAGCCGGGTCCTGGCGGGTTTCGGTCACCTGTTGCGGGGACTGCTGGAACAAAGCCTCGTCGGGGGCGACTTCCAACTCCACATGGGCCAGCACCTGAGTCACCCGCTCGCGCAGCATGTTCAGCATGTCGTCGAACAGATGGAAGGCCTCGCGCTTGTATTCATTGAGCGGGTCCTTCTGCGCATAGGCGCGCAGCCCGATGCCCTGGCGCAAATGGTCGAGGCTCAGCAGGTGGTCCTTCCAAAGCTGGTCCAAGAGCTGCAACAGGAGGCTTTTTTCGACGTCGCGCATGATCTCGGGCCCGTAGGCGGCGGTCTTGGCGGCCATGCGTTCCTCGACCGCCTTCGATAGCCGCTCCAGGATTTCCTCGTCGGCGATGCCTTCTTCCTTGGCCCAGTCGGTGATCGGCAAATCGAGGCCGAAAACCCGCAACGTCTCTTCATGCAGCGAATCCGTGTCCCACTGTTCCGCATAGGCCTTTTCCGGGATGCACCGGGCCACCAGGTCCTCGATGACCTGATGGCGCATGCCGGTGATGTCCTCGGAAACGTCCTCGGTGGCCATCAACTCCTTGCGCTGTTCGTAGATGACCTTGCGCTGGTCGTTCATGACGTCGTCGAACTTCAGCAGGTTCTTGCGGATTTCGAAGTTGCGTGCCTCGACCTTCTGTTGCGCCTTTTCGAGCGCCTTGTTGACCCAGGGATGGATGATTGCCTCGCCTTCCTCCAGGCCCAGCTTCTGCAACATGCTGTCGATGCGCTCGGACCCGAAAATCCGCATCAAGTCGTCTTCCAGCGACAGGAAGAACTTCGACGCCCCCGGGTCGCCCTGGCGCCCAGACCGGCCGCGGAGCTGATTATCGATGCGGCGGCTTTCGTGGCGTTCGGTGCCGATCACCATCAGCCCACCGGCGTCGATGACGATTTTCTTTTTGCCTTCGACCTCGCCGCGGATAAGCTCGGCGGCCTTGGCGAAGGCCTCGGAATCCTTCGGGTCGTTGATCTCCTGGGCGATGCGCATGTCGAGGTTGCCGCCGAGCTGGATGTCGGTGCCGCGCCCGGCCATGTTGGTGGCGATGGTGACGCCGCCCGGCGCCCCCGCCTGGGCGATGATGTTGGCTTCCTGTTCGTGGTAACGCGCGTTGAGCACGTTGTGGGTGATATTCCTTTTCTTCAGCAACTCGGACAGTTCCTCCGATTTTTCGATGCTGATAGTGCCGACCAGCACCGGCTGCTTACGGGCCTGACAATCGCCGATGAGCTCGATGATGGCGGTGTCCTTTTCGGTCACCGTGCGATAGACCTCGTCGTCCATGTCGTCGCGCACGCAAGGCAGGTCGGTCGGAACCTCGATCACCTCGAGGCCGTAGATCTCGGCGAATTCGCCGGCTTCTGTCATCGCCGTGCCGGTCATCCCGGCGAGCTTCGGGTAAAGCCGGAAATAGTTCTGGAAGGTGATCGAGGCCAGGGTCTGGTTTTCGAACTGGACCTCGACCCCTTCCTTGGCTTCCAGCGCCTGATGCAGGCCTTCCGAATAGCGCCGGCCCTCCATCATGCGTCCGGTGAATTCGTCGATGATGATGACCTTGTTGTCCTTGACGATGTAATCGGTGTCCAGCGCGAACAGCTTATGCGCGCGCAGCGCCTGGTTGGCGTGGTGGACCAGCGACACGTTGACGATATCGTAAAGGTTGCCTTCTTCTATCAGGCCGGTGTCCTTCAACATTTTCTCGATGCGCTCGGTGCCTTGTTCGGTCAGGGTCACGGCGCGGGCCTTCTCGTCCTTTTCGTAGTCGTCGGCCTCGAGCTTGGGGATCAGCTTGTCGATGGCGTTGTAGAGGTCCGACACGTCCTCGGTCGGGCCCGAGATGATCAGCGGTGTGCGCGCCTCGTCGACGAGGATGCTGTCGACTTCGTCGACGATGGCGTAGGAAAACAGCCGCTGCACCATGTCCTCGAGCCGGAACTTCATGTTGTCGCGCAGGTAATCGAATCCGAGCTCGTTGTTGGTGCCGTAGGTGACGTCGCAACCGTAGGCCGCCTGGCGTTCCTCGTCGTCCAGGCCGTGCTTGATGACACCGACGCTGAGGCCCAGAAACTGGTAAATCTCGCCCATCCAATCGGCGTCGCGCTGGGCCAGGTAATCGTTGACGGTGACCACGTGCACGCCGCCGCCGCCGAGCGCGTTCAGGTAGACGGGCATGGTGGCGACCAGGGTCTTGCCCTCGCCGGTCTTCATTTCCGAAATCATCCCCTGGTGCAGCACCATGCCGCCCAAGAGCTGCACGTCGAAGGGGCGCTGGCCGAGGGTGCGCTTGGACGCCTCGCGGACGGTGGCGAAGGCATCGACCAGCAGGTCGTCAAGCTCTTCGCCGTCGGCCAGGCGCTTTTTGAGCCACGGGGTGCGGGCGCGCAGGTCCTCGTCGTCGAGCGCCTCCAATGACGGCTCAAGGGCGTTGATGGCGTCGACGTCCTGGCCGAGTCCGTTCAGGAAGCGCTCGTTGGCGGAGCCAAACAGGCGCTTGGCAATGGCTTCGAACATTCAATGATACCCTTGAAAAGGCGAAGGAAACAGCCGCCCCATGCCGACAATACGAATCCGGAAAGAGATAGAGTCCCCCGGGCCCTCTGTCAATGCGGCGGCGGGCGGTGCTGGCGGCCTGTTTGGGCTTTAAGGGTGCAGGGGCAATCGCGGCTGGGTGACCAGGGTGCGTTCGGGCGGGAAGCGCAGCGTCACCGTGGTGCCGACGCTGGGCTTGCTTTCCAGCGACAGTGTGCCGCCGTGCAGTTCGGTCAGCGACTTGGACAGCGCCAGCCCTAGACCGGTGCCCTGGGTGGTGTGCTTCATGCGGTCCTCGATCTGCTCGAACGGCAGCAGGATGCGGCTCAGGTCGCCGGGTTCGATGCCGATGCCGGTATCGGCGACGGCGATCTTCAGGCCGCCGCCGTCTTTGATGCTGGCATCCAGGGTGATACGGCCGCCGGCCGGGGTGAACTTGATGGCGTTGGACAGCAGGTTGAGGAAAATCTGCTTCAGCCGGCGGCTGTCGCCGCGAAACTCAGGCAAATTCTTAGGGATAGACACGCGCAATTCGATCTCGACCTTCCTCGCCCCGTCCTTCATCAGGGCCGCGCATTCCTTCATCATGGCAGCCAAATCGACGTCGTCCTCGTTCATTTCCATGGCCCCGGCCTCGACCTTGGAAACGTCGAGGACCTCGTTGATGAGTTCCAATAAATGGTTGCCGGAACGGTGAATGTCGTTGGCGTATTCTCGGTATTTGGGGTCGCCCAGCTTGCCGAACATCTCATGGCTCATGGTCTCGGCGAAGCCGATGATCGAATTCAAAGGCGTGCGCAACTCGTGGCTCATATGGGCCAGGAACTCGCTTTTCGCCTTGTTGGCGTATTCGGCGTCCTGCAAAGCTTGCCTGAGCTTTTGTTCCGCCGTCAGGCGCTCGCCGACCTCGTGGTGGAGGTCCGAATACTGGCGCTTGATGATCTTGTCGGCGCGCCGAACGATGATGAAGAGAACGCCGTAAAGCAGGCCAAAGGTCCCCACCAGGCCGATGGAAAGCCATTTCACGTCGTTGGTGACGGCGGCGACGCGGGCGGTGGCGTCGGAATAAAGCTCGAAAACGCCCTCGACGGCGCCGCTTTTGCCCAGGATGGGAAGATAGGATTCGATGATGTAACGGTCCTTGAGGGGGCCGTTGATGCCCATGAAAGTCTTGCGAAAACCGAATTTGTTGGCCGGCGTTCCCTTGGCCGCGGTTTTGGTGGAATCCGGGTTATGGCTTTCATCTGCGCCGATATCGGAAAAATCAGAGGAATAAACGGTCAGGCCGTCGAGGCGGTATATCTTGATCTTGACCACGCTCAGCCCCGCCACCAAACCCTTGGCTATATCGTGAATTTCCGTGGTTTCCGGCCGCGCCTTCAAGGCGTCCTTGTCGCGGGGGGCGTTGAGCGTCACATAGTCCGCGAACCGCGTCCAGATGGCGTTGGCGAAGGCCCGCGACATGGTGACGTTTTCCTTTTCCACCGCATCAACCAGACTGTCGAGGGCATTATTCCGGTATACGGCGGTCAACACCAACGCCACCGCCAGCAGGGCCAGGCCGCTGGAAAAGGAGTAATATCGAAGAAGCCGAAACATCTGCCGCCCTTCCCGGAACAGACAAAAAAAGCCCTTCGAAGGGCCTAAAACTGCTTTTGGGCAGCGATTCGCCTTTAACCTGCCTTTTTATCGGCGTCCTGGCAGTGATGGCAATCACACTCGTTCGG
>PTLK01000179.1 GCA_002938075.1 Alphaproteobacteria bacterium MarineAlpha3_Bin3 | reverse complement strand
ACGGTATCGCCGCCCAAATGGCCGCCGGTCACCAGCGCCGCCCCGGCGCCCAAATCCAACAGGTCTTGGCCGGCCGCCTCCATGTCGGCGACGGTGGCCACCGGACGCCCTATCAGCGCCTCGGCCTCGGCCATGTTGGGAGTGACCAGCGCCGCCCTGGAAACCAAGCGCGCCTTCAGGGCCTCGGCTGCGTCTTCGTCAAGCAGTAGGTCCCGGGCGGACGAGAACATCACCGGGTCGACGATCCAGGGAACGCCGCCCGCGTGCTCCTCAAGCGCCTCGGCGGCGGCCTCGATGATCGGCGCGTCGGCCATCATGCCGGTCTTGACCGCATCGGCGCCCAGGTCTTCCAGGGTGACGCGGATTTGATCGGTGACGAACGCCGGCGGCGGCTTGTGGACGCCCTTGACACCGAGGCTGTTCTGCGCCGTCAGCGCGGTGATGGCGGTCATGGCGAACCCGTTCAATGCCGTGATGGTCTTGATGTCGGCCTGGATTCCAGCGCCGCCGCCGGAATCCGAACCGGCGACGACAAGCACGCGCCCTTTCATGTCCATGGCTCTTCCCTAAGGACGGCCGTGGCCGTCAACGGCAGGCCCGTTCGATTTCGACGGCGATATCGCCGACCACGGATTCGACCAGGGCTTCGTCCTCGCCCTCGGCCATGACCCGGATCACCGGTTCGGTCCCCGACGGGCGGACCAACAACCGGCCCGTTTTACCCAACCTGACTTCGCCGTCGGCGATGACTTTCTTGACAACCTTGTCTTCGAGCGGCTTGCCGCCGTTGAATTGAACGTTTTTCAGCACCTGGGGCAGCGGCTCGAAGACCCGGCAAACCTCGCTCGCCGGTTTGCCGGATTCGACGATGACGGCCAAAACCTGCAACGCCGCGATCAGGCCGTCGCCGGTGGTCGAATAATCACTGAGCACGATATGGCCGGATTGCTCCCCGCCGACGTTAAAGCCGTCGTCGCGCATGCGCTCGACCACATAGCGGTCGCCGACCTGGGTGCGGATCAGTTCCAGGTCAATCCCGGAAAGGTACTGTTCAAGCCCTAAGTTCGACATCACCGTCGACACCACGCCGCCGCCCCGAAGACGGCCCTGCCGGGCCCAGTCCTTGGCGATCAGGCCGAGGATCTGATCGCCGTCAATCAGCGCCCCTTTTTCATCCGAGATCAGGACCCTGTCGGCGTCGCCGTCGAGGGCCAGGCCCATGTCCGCCGAATGGGCCATCGACAGGCTGCGCATGTAATCTGTGTCGGTGGACCCGCATCCCTTGTTGATGTTGAAACCGTCGGGATCGACGCCGATGGGGACGACCTCGGCGCCCAACTCCCATAGAACCTCCGGCGCCGCCTTATAGGCGGCCCCGTTGGCGCAATCGACGGCGACCTTGAGGCCGTCGAGGCGGAGCCCCCGGGGGAAGGTCTGTTTGACGTATTCGTTGTAGCGCCCGCGCACGTCGTCGAGCCGCCGGGCATGGCCCAGGTTCGCCGCGCCGGCGCGCTCGCCGGTCATGTCGGAATTCACCCGGGCCTCGATTTCGACTTCGTCGGCATCCGAAAGCTTGAAACCGTCGGGGCCGAACAGTTTGATGCCGTTGTCCTCATAAGGGTTGTGGGAGGCCGAAATCATGACTCCCAAATCGGCCCGCAACGACCGGGTCAGCATGGCCACGGCCGGCGTCGGTATCGGCCCTACCAGGACCACGTCCATGCCCATGGAGATGAAGCCGGCGGTCAACGCCGGTTCCAGCAGATAACCGCTCAGCCGGGTGTCCTTGCCGATCACCACCTGATGGCGGTGGTCGCCGCGGACGAACTGTACGGCGGCGGCCATGCCGACCCTCAACGCCGTTTCGGCGGTCATCGGCTCGGTATTCGACGTGCCGCGGATGCCGTCGGTGCCGAAAAGCTTTACTGTCATTTAAAATCCATTCTCTAGGCGGATGCCCCCCAGCGTCCACTTTTGAATGCCATCAGGGAACAACCTTCCGGTGTTCATATTACAAACCCGTTAATTCTAGGCGTCACATTTTATTTCAGTTCTTTTCAGGCTTCCCCGATGGCTTGGGCCACCGCCAGGGCCTGGCGGGTTTCGGCGACGTCGTGGACCCGGAACATCCGCACCCCTTGGGCCCAGGCGGCAAGCACGGCGGCTAGCGAACCGGGGACGCGGTCTTTCGGGGCTTCGCCGCGGCTCAGCTTGGCGATGAAGCTCTTGCGCGAAACGCCCAGCAACACCGGCAGACCAAGGCCGCGATAAATATCGAGCCGGTTCAAAATCTCCAGGTTGTGATCGACCGTCTTGCCGAAGCCAATACCGGGGTCGACGGCGATCCTATGGCGTCGGATGCCGGCCTCTTCGCATGCTTCGAAGCGGGCCTTGAGAGTGCCGAACACGTCTTCGGCGGCGTTTTCGTATTGAGGATTTTCCTGCATGGAGCCGGGTTCGCCCTGCATATGCATGAGCACCACCGCCACCCCTCTATCGGCAACCAGGCCCAAGGAATCCTGATCACCGGTCAAGGCGGTGACGTCGTTGACGATACCGGCGCCGGCGTCGATGGCCGCCGCCATGACCTCGGCCCGGCGCGTATCGATGGACACCAGGGCCCCCATTTCCGACAGCCCCTTGACCACCGGCACCACGCGTGCCCGTTCTTCCTCGGCGCTGACCGGCTCGGCCCCCGGGCGGGTGGATTCTCCCCCGACATCGAGGATATCGGCGCCATCGTCGAGCATCGCCCGCCCGCGCTTCAGCGCCTCGCTGAGCGCCAGCGCCTCGCCGCCGTCGGAAAAGCTGTCGGGAGTAACGTTGATAACGCCGAACAGACGGGGTTTATCGAGCGAAAGTCCGGCGAACGATGGCGCCGCTTCGGTGGCGCTGTTCATGGAAAAATTCTGGCCCGGTCAGGACTCGGGCTGGGGTTCCGGGTCCATCCCCGAGGCGCCCTTGTCTTTCTTGGACTTCCCGGCCGACGGCACGGAGGACTTGTGACCGCTTTCGCCGGGGGGCTCGTCTTCGGGCCGGATGATGGATTCACCGCGAAGCAGGGCATTCACCTCGTCGCCGGTAAGGGTCTCGTATTCCAGCAATGCCTTGGCGATGATTTCCAGTTCCTTGCGGTCCTTGGTCAAAATCACGCGCGCCGTCTTTTCCGCCTCGTCGATCAAACGCCTGACCTCTTCGTCGATCAGGGCCGCGGTCTTGTCGGAAACGTTCTTTTGCCGCGTCACCGAATGACCGAGGAAGATTTCCTCCTCGTTGTCGGAGTAGCGCAGCCGCCCAAGCTTGTCGGAGAACCCGAACTCGGTGATCATGCGCCGGGCCCAACTGGTCGCCTGCTGGATGTCGTTGCCGGCGCCGGTGGTGACGTTTTCCTTGCCGAACACCAGCTCCTCGGCGACCCGCCCGCCGTACATGACGGCAAGCTTGGATTCGAGCTCGAGCTTGGAATAGCTCAGCCGGTCGCGTTCCGGCAGGCTCATGGTGATGCCCAGCGCCCGGCCGCGCGGAATGATCGTCACCTTGTGCAGCGGGTCGTACTTCGGCACCTTCAGGCCGACAAGCGCGTGGCCGGCTTCGTGATAGGCGGTGAGTTTCTTCTCGTCCTCGGTCATGACCATGGACCGGCGTTCGGCCCCCATCATCACCTTGTCCTTGGCGTCCTCGAATTCCTGCATGGTGACGACGCGCTTGCCGATCCGGGCCGCCAATAGCGCCGCCTCGTTGATCAAATTGGCCAGATCCGCGCCCGAGAAGCCGGGCGTGCCGCGGGCGATGACCCTGGGGTCCACGTCGGGCGCCAAGGGAACCTTGCGCATATGAACCTTGAGAATCTTCTCGCGGCCGAGGATATCCGGGTTCGGCACCGTCACCTGGCGGTCGAAGCGCCCGGGGCGAAGCAGCGCCGGGTCGAGCACGTCAGGCCGGTTGGTGGCGGCGATCAGGATCACGCCTTCGTTGGTTTCGAAGCCGTCCATTTCGACCAGAAGCTGGTTCAGGGTCTGCTCGCGTTCGTCATTGCCGCCACCGAGTCCGGCACCGCGGTGGCGGCCGACGGCGTCGATTTCGTCGATGAAGATGATGCACGGCGCGTTCTTCTTGCCCTGCTCGAACATGTCGCGGACGCGGGACGCACCGACGCCGACGAACATTTCGACGAAATCGGAACCGGAAATGGTGAAGAACGGCACGTTGGCTTCGCCGGCGATGGCGCGGGCCAACAGGGTCTTGCCGGTGCCCGGCGGACCGACCAGCAGGCACCCCTTGGGAATCTTGCCGCCGAGGCGCTGGAATTTATGCGGGTCCTTCAG
>PTLK01000178.1 GCA_002938075.1 Alphaproteobacteria bacterium MarineAlpha3_Bin3 | reverse complement strand
GATGCCGGGCGACAACGTGACCATGGAAGTCGAGCTGATCGCGCCGATCGCCATGGACGACGGCCTGCGCTTCGCCATCCGCGAAGGCGGCCGCACGGTCGGCGCCGGCGTCGTCGCCTCGATTAAGGAATAGGGCCAAGGGCGAAAGGCGGGCCGGATCACGGCAAAGCAAAGGTCTCGAATTACGGAAGGGGTATAGCTCAGTTGGTAGAGCGGCGGTCTCCAAAACCGCAGGTCGAGGGTTCAAATCCTTCTGCCCCTGCCAACCCTTGAGGAAGAAAGCCCCGATCTCCGTATGAGGAATAGAACGAAGAATTTTAGACGGACTTCTTAATGAGCAAGACCAATCCGATTGAATTTCTCCAGGAAGTGCGCCAGGAAACCTCCAAGGTAACCTGGCCGACGCGCAAGGAAACCGGCATCTCGACGGCTATGGTGTTCCTGTTCGTTTTCCTGGCGTCGATATTTTTCCTGATCGTCGACCAAATCCTGCAATTCGGGGTCAAATTCGTTTTCGGGCTCGGAGGCTGAATCAAATGGCGGTTCGTTGGTACGTCGTTCACGTCTATTCCGGCTTCGAGAAGAAGGTAGCTCAATCGATCGAAGAACAGGCCAGGCAAAACGGCATGGACGATAAAATCCTGCAGATCATGGTGCCGGTGGAGGAAGTGGTGGAAATGCGTCGCGGCGCCAAGGTCAAGTCCGAACGCAAGTTCTTTCCTGGCTACGTGCTGGCGCAGATGGAAATGACGGACGAGACCTGGCACCTGGTGAAGAATACACCCAAGGTCACGGACTTCCTCGGCGGCAAGGGGCGTCCGACACCGATTACCGACAGCGAGGCCGATCGCATCCTGCATCAGGTGCAGGAAGGGATTGAGCGTCCCAAGCCTTCCGTCACCTTCGAGGTCGGCGAACAGGTGCGGGTCTGTGACGGACCTTTCAACTCGTTCAACGGCTTGGTCGAGGAAGTGGACGAGGAGAGGGCAAGGCTCAAGGTCGCGGTCTCCATCTTCGGCCGCGCGACGCCGGTGGAATTGGAATACGCCCAGGTGGCGAAACTTTAATTTTTTGTGTGATAGGCCCGCCATGGCTGGACCACGCGACTCGGTAAAAAAAGAACAACTGAGGATTTGAAATGGCGAAAAAAATAACCGGTTACATCAGGCTGCAGGTGCCGGCGGGGCAGGCCAATCCGTCGCCGCCCATCGGCCCGGCCCTGGGCCAGGCGGGCTTGAACATCATGGAATTCTGCAAGGTGTTCAATGCCGAGACCCAGAACATCGAACCGGGAATACCGATCCCGGTGGTGATCTCGGCCTATCAAGACCGCAGCTTCAGCTTCATCACCAAAACGCCGCCGGCCAGCTATTTCCTTAGAAAGGCGGCGAAGCTGGAAAAGGCTTCCGGCGAGCCAGGCCGCGAGATCGTCGGCGTGGTGACCATGAAACAAGTCCGTGAAATCGCCGAAAAGAAGATGGTCGATCTCAACACCAAGGATATTGAGGCGGCCTGCCGGATGATCGCCGGATCGGCCCGGTCCATGGGCATCGAGGTTCAGGAGTAGGGCCATGGCAAAACACGGCAAACGCCTGAGAAAGACCTATGAGGCCATCGATCGCGAAACCGGCTACGGAATCGCCGAGGCGGTCAGGATCATCAAGGATTCGGCGACATCCAAGTTCGACGAAACGGTGGAGGTCGCCATTAACCTGGACGTCGATCCCAAGCACGCCGATCAGATGGTGCGCGGCACCGTGTCCTTGCCCCACGGCACCGGCAAGGCCCTGAAGGTCGCGGTTTTCGCCAAGGGCGACAAAGCCAAGGAGGCCGAGGCCGCGGGTGCGGATTTTGTCGGCGCCGAAGACCTGGCGGAAAAAATTCAAAACGGTGAAACCGGCTTCGACCGCTGCATCGCCACGCCCGACATGATGGCGGTGGTGGGAAAATTGGGCAAGATCCTAGGTCCCAAGGGGCTGATGCCCAACCCCAAACTCGGCACCGTGACTCAGGACGTCACCAACGCCATCAAGGCGGCGAAGGCGGGGCAGATCGAATTTCGCGTCGAAAAAGAAGGCATCGTCCATGCCGGCGTCGGCAAGGCCAGCTTTTCGGCCGATCAATTGGTGGAAAACGTCGCCGCGTTCGTCGACACCATCGTCAAGGCGAAACCGAGCGGCGTCAAAGGCACGTATTTAAAGCGCGTCAGCTTGACCTCGACCATGGGGCCGGGGATCAAGCTTGATGTCGCCAGTCTTTCTGGCTGACTTCGCCGGAGGGTTGGATCCTGGCATTGCCGGGAGGAGGTTTTAAGAATCGCCGCCGCGGCCGCATTGGTCGGCCAAGGCGGAGGTGGAAGCGAACAATCGACCGCTTCCAACCTGTCCGAGACAGCAGGTGCCGGCGTCTTTGATGGCGTCGGTTTAAGGGGTTTTTCCCGCCTGCCGAGACGGTGTGAGGTCCGTTTTCAGGCGCTTTATCATCGGCGTTTGCGAGCGGCTTGAACTGTTGCACTGGACAGGCGAACCGATCTTCGAGGATTGGCTCGTTTGGGCCCGCCTGGGGATCAAAGTGCAACGGCGGCGCGGCCCGGGTTGCCTATCGGGCGGCCGTCACGAACTGGAGACGATAGAGTGGACCGAGCAGAAAAAGAATCCATGGTCGCTTCGCTGCATCAAACGTTCGAGGATGTGTCCATTGTCGTCGTCACCCATTATTCCGGGTTGACGGTGGCCGAGATGGGCGAACTCCGCGATCAGATGCGCGAGGCGGGCGCGGTCTTCAAAGTGACGAAAAATCGGCTCACACGTCGCGCTCTCGAAGGGACGAAATACCAGTCTTTGGAAGAAATGTTCACCGGACCGACGGCCATTGCCTATTCGGAAGATCCGGTGGCGGCGGCCAAGGCGGCTGTTAATTTCTCCAAAACCAACAACAAGCTGATTGTCCTTGGCGGCGCCCTCGGCGATGAGCAACTGGACGTCAACGCCGTCAAATCCCTGGCGAGCCTGCCGTCGTTGGAAGAATTGAGAGCGAAAATCGTTTGCATGATCAGCACCCCGGCGACCCGTATTGCCGTCGTGTTGCAGGCACCCGCCGGGCAGGTCGCCCGGGTTCTCGGTGCCCGTGGTGCTTCGGAAGAAGCCACGTGAACGCCGAAGTCCCAGTATCAAAGAGTTCAAGCCCAAGGAGTAATAAGTAATGGCTAATCTAGAAAAAATCGCCGACGACCTTTCGAGCCTAACCGTTATGGAGGCCGCCGAGCTTTCCAAGTTGCTTGAGGAAAAGTGGGGCGTTTCCGCCGCCGCGCCGGTGGCCGTTGCCGCCGCCGGGCCCGTCGATGCCGACGGCGCCGCGGCCGAGGAAAAGAACGAATTCGACGTCATCCTGGCTTCTTTCGGCGACAAGAAGATCAACGTCATCAAGGAAGTACGCGCGTTGACCCAGCTCGGCCTGAAAGAGGCCAAAGACCTGGTCGAATCGGCGCCGTCGCCGATCAAGGAAGGCGTCCTGAAGGAAGAGGCCGAGGGAATTAAGAAGAAGCTGGAAGATGCCGGCGCCACGGTCGAATTGAAATAGCGTTGCCCCGCCGGACCATCGGTCCGGGGTTGCGCGAGGATTTGATATAGGAGCAGGCGGTTGTCCGGGTTTCCGTGAGCCGCCGCCGGCTCCGATTGGAACACGCATTCGCCTGAATTGGCCCTGCCGCGGGCCGGTAAAGTGGATGCGCTTGCCCCACCGGGCCGCCGCTGACGGGTTCTTTAGAGCCCCTTTTCAAGCGGCGCCTGGACACCTGATACGGGGTCTTTCCCATCCGGCAGCGGTGGCCGGACGCCGGGGAGACCGGATAAACAATGAAGCGTGAGGAACGATAATGGAAAAATCCTTCACGGCCCGCAAGCGTGTGCGCAAATATTTCGGCCGTTTGGCATCTGCCGTCGAAATGCCCAATTTGATCGAAGTCCAGAAGACGTCACACGAGCAATTCCTGCAACGGGAAACGGACTCCAACAACCGCACCGACAGCGGCCTGCAAGCGGTTTTCAAGTCGGTTTTCCCGATCAAGGACTTCTCTGAACGGGGCACCCTGGAATTCGTCAACTACGAGTTCGAACTGCCGAAATACGATGTCGAGGAATGCCAGCAGCGGGGCATGACCTACGCGGCGCCGCTGAAGGTGACCTTGCGTCTCGTCGTTTGGGACATAGACGAGGAAACCCAATCACGCTCCATCCGCGACGTCAAGGAACAGGACGTTTTCATGGGTGATATGCCGCTGATGACCGACAACGGCACCTTCGTCATCAACGGCACGGAGCGGGTCATCGTTTCCCAGATGCACCGTTCGCCGGGGGTGTTTTTC
>PTLK01000177.1 GCA_002938075.1 Alphaproteobacteria bacterium MarineAlpha3_Bin3 | reverse complement strand
TCATGGACCAGGTGGACTCCGGGCGGATCGCTACCCTGCTTGATGATTTCAACGCCCTGGCATAACATACAATCGTATTCACCCCTGCATAACGTCCCCATAACGTCCCCGTAACGTTCCCAGGGGGGTGAACCGGCGCCAAAAAAAGTTGCGGCTTGTTTCCTTGGCTGGTAAACCCCCCTTTCCTTTCCGAGAAAAAATTCAGGAGCCGTCGTCATGCCCTTCGATGATTACAAGGTCGCCGATCTTTCGCTGGCCGAATGGGGTGAGAAGGAAATTTCCCTCGCCGAAACGGAAATGCCCGGCCTGATGGCGATCCGCGAGGAATTCGCCGGCCAGCAACCGCTGAAGGGCGCACGCATCGCCGGATCGCTGCACATGACTATCCAGACGGCAGTGCTGATCGAAACCCTGAAGGCGCTGGGCGCCGACATCCGCTGGGCGACGTGCAACATCTATTCGACCCAGGACCACGCGGCGGCGGCCATCGCGGCGGCGGAAATCCCCGTTTTCGCCACCAAGGGCGAAACCCTGGAGGAATACTGGGATTACGCGCACCGAATCTTCGAATGGTCCGACGGCGGCGGGGCGAACATGATTCTCGACGACGGCGGCGACGCGACGCTGCTGTTGCACCTCGGCATCGACGCCGCAAACGACGCCGGCGTCATCGAAAAGCCCAACAATGAAGAAGAAGAGGCCCTGTTCGCCTCGATCAAAAAGCGGCTCGGCGAAAAACCCGGCTGGTACGCCGAGACGGCCAAGGACATCCAAGGCGTCACCGAGGAAACGACGACCGGCGTGCACCGTCTTTATGAAATGGAAGCCAAGGGCAAGCTTTTGTTTTCGGCCATCAACGTCAACGATTCGGTGACCAAGTCCAAGTTCGACAACAAATACGGCTGCCGCGAAAGCCTGGTTGACGGCATCCGCCGCGCCACCGACGTGATGATGGCCGGCAAGGTGGCCGTGGTCGCCGGCTACGGCGACGTCGGCAAGGGCTCGGCCGAAAGCCTGCGCAGTTCTGGCTGCCGGGTGTTGGTCACCGAGCCCGATCCCATCTGCGCCCTGCAGGCGGCGATGGAAGGCTTCGAGGTGGTAACCATGGAACAAGCCACGCCCCAGGGCGACATCTTCGTCACCTGCACCGGCAACATCGACGTCATCACCATCGACCACGTCCGCGAGATGAAGGACCGGGCCATCGTCTGCAATATCGGCCACTTCAATTCCGAGATTCAGGTCGAAAGCCTGCGTAACTTCAAATGGACCAACATCAAGGCGCAGGTGGACGAGATCGAGCTTCCCGACGGCAAGCGGATCATCCTGCTGGCCGAGGGGCGGCTGGTCAACCTGGGCTGCGCCACGGGGCATCCCAGTTTCGTCATGAGTGCGTCGTTCACCAACCAGGTGCTGGCGCAGATGGAGCTCTGGCAGAAACCCGGCGACTACGAGAAAAAGGTCTACGTGCTGCCCAAGCACCTCGATGAAAAGGTCGCGGTGCTGCACCTGGACAAGCTCGGCGTCACCCTGACCAAGCTTTCAAAGCAACAGGCCGACTATATCGGCGTCACCCCCGATGGCCCGTTCAAGCCTGATACCTATCGCTACTAGGCCGGGCCGCTACTAGGCCGAAACCGGGGCGGTTTCCGGCGCCGAATTCCGGCCTCCTTCCATCGTCCCGGATGCCTGAGGTGGGCATCGGTGGACATCGGCCGGCATTCGGTGGGCAAATGGTAGTCATTGGGTGGAAATTTGGTCGACATTGGGTCGGTAACGGGTCGGTGTTTATTCTGTTTTTTTCTCAAATTTGCGGGGATTTCAGGAGCTTTTGGGAGCGATTTGCCGTCAATCAATCGGTGATAAGGCTCGAACGGCCTCGTTTCCGCCCTGGTGCTTGGGGGCGGGGATTATCTCTATTCACAAGGTCAAAGACCGGCCCCCGGCGGCGCCGGAGGGTAGAGAACATAAATAGAACATTTTAAGGGTTCCGTCAAGCCGTGAAGCGGCTTCGCGCAGGGCCAAGGACCCGGTCTCACGCACGGACGGAATTTTCCCGCCACGGCCATAATCGGGACCTGGATGTCCGCTCTCGGACGGAAACTGGCTGCGCCTGCGGACGGATGCCGATGTCCGCTTTTAGCCAATAGCGGACATGCGGACGGAGGGTCGACGCTGGAAGATAGGTGTTTCGGCTACGAAAGACGGTCTTTGGGCCTTACCTGGACTTGGCGTCCTCCCGGATCATATCGGATGCCTTCTCGGCGATCATGACAACGGGCGAGTTGGTATTGCCGCTGGTGATCGTGGGCATGATTGAAGCATCTACGACCCTAATCCCGCCAAGCCCCCGGACCCGGAGCTGGTCATCGACAACCGCCTTGTCGTCGGAGCCCATTTTGCAGGTTCCGACGGGATGAAAGATCGTCGTCCCGACTTCGCCCGCGGCCTTGGCGAGTTCGTCGTCGGTTTCAGGATTGTCCTTCGGCATGAATTCCTCGGGCTTGTATTTTTCGAGCGCCGGTTGGGCGACAATGCGGCGCGTAAGGCGGATCGATTCGGCGGCAATGAGCCGGTCGGCGTGTGTCGACAAATAATTGGGCTGGATAGCAGGGGGGGCGAACGGGTCCGGTCCCGTAATCCGTACGTAGCCCCGGCTTTCGGGACGCAGGTTGGCCACGCTGGCGGTGAAGGCGGGAAACGGATGCAGGGGTTCGCCGAACTTCTCCAGGGTCAGGGGCTGTACATGGTATTGGAGGTTCGGCGTTTCCAACGCCGGGTCGGATTTGACGAAAGCGCCCAACTGCGAGGGCGCCATGGACATGGGACCACGCCGGAACAACGCGTATTCAAGGCCGATCCCTATCTTGCCCAGCAAGCTGTTGGCGCGCTCGTTCAATGTCGGGATGCCATGGACCTTGTAGGCGCAGCGGATTTGAAGATGGTCCTGCAGGTTTTCGCCGACGCCCGGAAGCTCGTTGACGACGTTGATCCCGTGCTCGTTCAAAAGCGCCCCGGGTCCAACGCCCGAGAGTTGAAGCAACTGAGGCGAGCCGATGGAGCCGGCCGCGAGAATGATCTCGTTCGTGGCATCGATTGTCGCATCATCCCGGCCCTGGCGTAGCTCCAGCCCAGTAGCCCGCCCGCCCTCGATCCTTATCCTCTTCACCTGGGCATGGGTGAAAGTCCTGAGGTTGGGACGGTTCCTGGCCGGCCTGAGGAAGGCCTTGGAAGTGTTCCAGCGCCAACCGCTGCGTTGATTGACCTGGAAATAGTCGCATCCTTCGTTGTTTCCGCGGTTGAAGTCGTTGGTCTTGGGGATTCCCGCTTGTTCCGCGGCGTCCCGGAAGGCCTCCAAAATATCCCAGTTCAATCGCTGCTTTTCGACTCGCCATTCACCGCCGGTGCGGTGCATATCATCGGCGGGGATGGCCGCCTGGTCTTCGGACTTCAAAAAATAGGGCATGACGTCGTCCCAGCTCCATCCGGTGTTGCCGAGTTGACGCCAATGGTCGTAGTCCCTGGCCTGACCCCGCATATAGATCATGCCGTTGATGGACGAACAGCCGCCAAGGACGCGGCCCCGCGGATAGCCCAGCGAACGGCCGCCCAGGCCCGGCGAGGGTTCGGTGGAGAAGCCCCAATCGGTGCGCGGATTTCCCATGCAAAAGAGATAACCGACCGGGATGTGAATCCAGATGTAGTTGTCCTTGCCGCCGGCTTCTAAAAGCGCGACCCGGGTTCCCGGGTCTTCCGACAACCGGTTGGCGAGAACGCAACCCGCACTGCCGGCGCCGACAACCACGTAGTCGAATTTACCGAGGCTTTTCATCGGCCGCCTCTTCCCCTCCCGTGTTCCAGTGCCGGGCAACGCCGGGCCTAGATCATCAGGTGCTTTTCCTGAATTTCGCTGTTCTTTTCAAGTTCCTCGATTGTGCCTTGGAACTGGATACAGCCCTTTTCGATGATGTAGGCGCGGTCCGAAATCTTGGTCGCGAACTGAAGGTTCTGCTCCGAGAAAAGGATCGTCAGGCCCATGTCCTTCAAATGGTGGATTTGGCGGCCGAGTTCCTGGACGACGATGGGGGCGACCCCTTCCACGGGCTCGTCAAGGAGAAGTAAACTTGGGTTGCCCATAAGCGTGCGCCCGATGGTCAGCATTTGTTGTTCGCCACCGCTGAGGTAACCGCCCAAGTTGCCGTCCAAGGGCGCCAAGGCGGGGAACATCTCGTAGATGCGCTCCACCGTCCATTCTCCGGCGCCGGGAGCGACGCCTTTCTTGGTCGCGACCTCCAGGTTCTCGCGCACGGTCAGGTCGGGAAAGATCAGGCGTTCGTCGGGAACGTATCCGACGCCGAGGCAGGCGATTTCGTGCGGCTGCAGGCCGA
>PTLK01000176.1 GCA_002938075.1 Alphaproteobacteria bacterium MarineAlpha3_Bin3 | reverse complement strand
GCAAGGCATTCGGCGATTGGGCGTCTATGTTCTGCATGGTGCGCGCCACGCCGACGCGATTGATCTGTTCGCCCCGCCAAAGCAACAGGAGTCCATCGTCGCCAAGCCTGGGCATTCCCATTGCCATGGTTTGCGAAAGGATGACCGACGCCTTTATCAGGAAAAATACGGCGGCGCTGAAAATCAGGAGCCTGCGGTCACTAACGCTCATCAATTTTCTTTGCCCCTCTTTCCGTATACATTTGGACGAGTGATTGATAATGCGGACTGGGCGACGCCCTTGAGAAACGATAACCGTTTTTACATTTCGTCTGTCTCTTTTTTTTCGAATTCATTGGAGCCACTTGCAAAACTATTGAGTTCCCCTGATTTCTCTTCATTTCCGGGCTTTTTCCAAGTTATCCGACGCCACCTTCCAAATTCATCGGTTTGCACAACCATCACCGGAAAGAGCGACAGACTTTGCCTCTTCTAGAGTCGTTATCAGGTTAACTGCGAACCATTCAAAATCGACGCTTCCCATTGCTCAAAGAGGAACGCGGGTTTTGAACGAGAAACACAAGCAACCGTTAACCGTGCCTGACCTGTAGCTACGATGTCCGCTTATATGAGGCGTTTTCTGTCAAGGTGGTTTTAAGGTGCATAACCCAATGAACGTCTGCTTCGGGTCAAAACCGGACATTAATCGTCCCCTTCGTTTATGTCCGCTTTTCCTATAGACGGGTGCGAAAGAACCTTGATGACGAAAAACTGGAGGTCAAAGACCAACTGGAGCTATCCCGATGGCGAACCAAGGAAATGAGAAACCGTGAGAGATGGCTGGACTCCATTTCTCAGTTTCAGACCAATTTGGAAGATATGGAAACGAAGTCCGACGAGGACAAAAAAAGATTTCTGGAATTTTTCGTTGAACGGATTGATGTTGGTTTTGACCACAACACCAAGGAGCATGAACTAACTATTAAGTTCAAACTTCCGCTGGTCGGGGACAAGCATGACAGTGATGGAGACGTGTTAGAAGGGAGATTTAAGCAGGAAGTTACACTACCCCCAAACAACACTACTCTACAGTCACGCTTTTCGCCAGGTTCCGGGGCTGGTCCACGTCCGTGCCTTTGATGACGGCGGTATGGTAGGCCAGAAGTTGCACCGGGATCGCATATAAAATCGGCGTCACGAAAGGATCGACCTCGGGGAGCGCAATGGTCACCGCCGTTTCCCCGGCCAGCCGCTTTTCGCCCCGCGTGTCGGAGAAGAAGATCACCCGTCCGCCCCGGGCCATGACCTCGGCGATATTGGATGCGGTCTTTTCGAACAGATCATCCGTCGGCGCGATGACGATCACCGGCACCCCGTCGTCGATGAGCGCGATGGGGCCATGCTTCATTTCCCCCGCCGCGTAGCCTTCGGCGTGAATGTAGGAGATTTCCTTGAGCTTCAACGCCCCTTCCAGGGCGATGGGATAGCTGGTGCCGCGCCCGAGGTAGAGCACGTCCCGGGCTTTAGCGATTTCCTCGGCCAATTCGCGCAGCCGTTCGTCATGGTTCAATACTTCCGCCGCGCGCGCCGGCACCTCGGTCAAGGCGCCGACGAGGCGGGCCTCGGTTTCGGCGTCGATGGCGCCCCGGGCCTTGGCGACCCGGATGGCCAGACAGCCCAACACCGTCAACTGGGTGGTGAAGGCCTTGGTCGAGGCGACGCCGACTTCCGGCCCGGCGTTGGTATGCAGCACCGCGTCGGATTCCCGGGCGATGGTGCTTTCCGGCACGTTGACCACGGACAGGATTTTTTGTCCCTGGTCCTTGGCGTAGCGGAGCGCCGCCAGGGTATCGGCCGTCTCGCCGGATTGCGAGACGAACACCGCCAAGCCCCCTTCCGGCATGGCGGCGCCGCGGTAGCGGAACTCGGACGCGATGTCGGCCTCCACCGGAACCCGGGCCAGGGTCTCTAACCAGTATTTTGCCACCAGGCAGGCGTAATAGGAGGTGCCGCAGGCAATCAGGGTGAATTTCGTCGCCTCCGCCGGGTCGAAGGAAAAGTCGGGGAGCGTGATCGAACGTTGCGCCGGATTGACGAAGGAATGAAGCGTATCGCCGATCACCTGGGGCTGTTCGTAGATTTCCTTGAGCATGAAGTGCTCATACCCGCCCTTGCCGATGATGTCGCCGGAAAGCTCCGTTTCCCTGACCTCGCGGGCGGCTTTACGGCCGTCCTCGCCGTAGACGGTAACGCTCTCGGCGTTGATCACCGCCCAGTCGCCGTCTTCCAGATACATGATCCTGGATGTCAACGGGGCCAAGGCAATCGCGTCGGAGCCCAGGTACATCTCGCCGTCGCCGATGCCGATGGCCAGCGGGCTGCCCTGGCGCGCGGCGATCATCAGGTCGTCTTCGCCGGCAAAGACGATGCCCAAGGCAAACGCCCCTTCGAGGCGGGCGAGCGCCGCCTTCGTCGCTTCGGCCGGGGTATCTCCCCTCTCAAGGCCCAGCGTGATCAGGTGCACGACCACCTCGGTATCCGTATCCGATGCCAGGACGTGCCCGACGGCAGCCAGCTCGTCGCGCAAGACCTGGAAGTTCTCGATGATGCCGTTGTGGACCACGGCGACGCTTTTTGTCGCGTGGGGGTGGGCGTTCTTTTCGTTGGGCACGCCATGGGTGGCCCACCGGGTATGGCCGATGCCGGTGGTGCCGGCGATCGGTTCCGATTGGATCCGACTCAACAGGTTTTCCAGCTTCCCTTTGGCGCGCCGCCGCTCGATGCCACCATTGACCAGGGTCGCGATACCGGCTGAATCGTAGCCCCGGTATTCGAGCCTTTTCAGCGCGTCGAGCAACGGACCCGCGACGGGGTCCTTGCCGATGATGCCGATGATGCCGCACATGGGCGCCCTATTTCCCGCCCTTCTTTTTGCCCTTCCGGGCCTTGGCCGACTGGCGGCCCTTGACCCGCTTGGCCCCGCCCTTGGTTTCCTTTTGCGGCGCCCGGGTGATGGCGATGGCGTCGGCATCGACGTCCTTGGTGATGACGCTGCCGGCGCCGACGATGGCCCCTGGGCCGACCTTGACCGGCGCCACCAGGGCGACGTTGGAGCCGATGAAGGCGCCGGCGCCGATGTCCGTATGGTGTTTTTCGAAGCCGTCGTAATTGCACGTGATGGTGCCGGCGCCGACGTTGGCCTTGGTTCCCACCCGGGCGTCGCCGACATAGGTCAGGTGATTGACCTTGGCGCCGGCCTCGATGGCGGCGTTCTTGATCTCGACGAAGTTGCCGATGTGGACGTCCTCGGCAATATCGGCACCGGGACGCAGGCGCGCGAACGGCCCGATGCGGGCCCCCGGCGCGATTTCCGCCCCCTCGATATGGCAGAAGGGGAGGATTTCGACGCCATCACCGACGCTGACGCCGGGGCCGAAATGGACATTGGGGCCGATGGTGACATCCCGGCCGAGGTGGGTGTCGAAACAAAAGGTGACGCTATCGGGGTCGAGCAGCGTCGCGCCGCCGTCCATGGCCGCCTGGCGCAGACGGGCCTGCACGGTGGCCTCGGCGCAGGCCAGGTCGGCCCGGGAATCGATGCCCAAAAGCTCCGCCTCGTCGCCTTCGACGACGGCGCAGTGCAAGCTGTCCTCGCGGGCCAGGGCGATGATATCGGTCAAATAGTATTCGCCCTTGGCGTTGTCGTTGCCGACCCGGTCCAGCAACCGCCAAAGATGCTTGGCGTCGATGGCCATGACGCCGGAATTGCATAGGGTGATGGCGCGCTGCTCAGGCGTCGCGTCCCTGGCTTCGACGATGGCCTGCAAGGACCCATCACCGGCCAGGATCAGCCGCCCGTAATCGCCGGGGTCGGTGGCCTCGAAGCCCAGCACCACCACCGCCGGTTCCGGGCTCTGGCGCCTGACCGCCAGCAGGCGGGTGGTGGTTTCGCAGGTGATCAGTGGATCGGCGCCGAACAGCACCAGCACGTCGCCTCCAAAATCGCCCCCGGAATCGCACCCAGAATCGGCAAGTGTTTGGCGCGCCGCCAGGACCGCATGGCCGGTGCCCAGCGCCGGTTTCTGCACCGCGATGGGGTGCGGTTTGGCGGTCTCGGCGACATCGTCCATGCCGTCGCCGACGACGACGACCAGGGGCTCCAGGCCCAGGGGCGCCAGCGTCTCCAGCAGGTGGAGCAGCATCGGCCGCCCGGCCAACGGATGCAGGACCTTCGGAGTCGCGGATTTCATCCGCGTCCCCAGGCCCGCGGAAAGGATGACGGCGGCGGTTTTCGTTTTGGTCATGGTCTGACGGTCGTTCGAATGACGGTTTCCGGCGACAGCGTCCGGAACTTGCCACATGCTCAGGTAACGGCCAAGTCAAAGTTTGTTTCGGTTTCTTGCAAGCCCCGGAAACGCCAAGGGAAACC
>PTLK01000175.1 GCA_002938075.1 Alphaproteobacteria bacterium MarineAlpha3_Bin3 | reverse complement strand
CCCGTATACACGCTTTCCAAGCGTGCGCCTTCAGCCACTCGGCCACCCCTCCAGGTGGATAAAATCTAACATAGGGACCCCATACGATCCTATATCCCGGTTTCTCGGCAGGAGAGGGCCCCCAGGCGATGCGGGGCCATCGGCAAGGGGGCTCGACGCCCCGAGAAGCCGGGATATAGGACCCGAAGGGCGGCTTCCCAAGCCCACCGGATGCGTTGCCCGATGCTTGTGATGCGCCAGCATCACCACGCATCGCGCGCCTTTCCGGATGAACTTGGGAAGCCGTCGTATGGGGTCCCTATGTTGGATTCTATCCACTAGGAAGGCGAAACCTAGCCGAGGCGTCCCCGGCCCGCAACGGTTTTGGGACAAGCGCCAGGACAAGGGCCTATTCCTCTTTCTGGGCGTGCTCCCAATCGGCGATGAACTGATCGATGGCGTCGCAGGCCGGTTTGCAGGCCTCGCCCTGGATCTCGGCGCGAAGGTAGATCTGCACCAGGGTAAAGGCGGTCAAGGCCGCGTCGTCGCGCTTGCGCCGGGCTTCGTTGTGCAGCCTCTTGTATTCGTCGATGCCACGTTTGAGCCCGATGACCCCAGACTCGAAGATATCATGGGCCCGGGCAAGGTGCTCGGCGGTCATCAGTGCCGCGTCGCGCACCGTTTCCGTGCGGAAGGACTGGCAGGCGTACTCGATGATGTCGCCGGCATCCTTGTTGAGCCGCCGGATTTCGCCTTTTGATCTGTTGCCGAACAGTCCGAACATGTTTCCTTCTCTTGTAAATTTTTCCTTGTCCGGGGTTCCCCCATCCACGCCTCTTGGGCGATGATATAGTGTGCACCCCACGGCCCAACCCCAAGAACGAAAGGACCGGACCCCATGCCCCTGCAACGCCACGCCACGGACTTCGAAAACCTAACCCCCGAGACCCTTGCCGCCTGGCGGGAGATTCCGCCGGCCATCGTCTCGGACTGCATGAACCGCACCCATTCCATGGCCGCCGCCATCAAGCCCCTGAAGCCCGGCACCGTCCTCGCTGGCCAGGCCCGCACGGTGACGTCCATGGTCGGCGACAACGGCATTTCGCACGCCGCCCTGGCGCTCGTCAATAGGGGCGAGGTCCTGGTCATCGACGCCGGAGGGTACGAGGACGTCGCCGTTTGGGGCGCCATCATGACCCACGCCGCCATCGCGCGTGACATCGCCGGCGTGGTCATCGATGGTGCCGTGCGCGACGCCGCCGAGATCCGCGAGCTGGGGTTTTCGTGCTATGCCCGCGCCAACGTACCGTCGGGCCCGCACAAAGGATTCGGCGGCATCATCGACGGGCCGATTTCGTGCGCCGGCTGTCCGGTTAAGCCCGGCGACATCGTCATCGGCGACGACGACGGCATCGCCGTGGTGCCGCTGGAATGGGCCGAGGACATGCTGGCGGCGTCGAAGGAAAAGCTGGCCCAGGAACTGGATACCCTGAAACAAATCACCGAAGGCAAGACCACGGCCGAGCTGCTGGGGATCGACGAGCCGGAAATGATTAACTAGGAACTTCTCCCGGCGGCGGTTCGGATTGGTTAGAAATTCCGCTATCGAAACGATTCGGCGAAACCCGGAAACCGGGAATTGACCTATTAAGGAACGGAAATGGACCCGCAATTCACCGACCTGAAGGCACTCGATATCTGGCGCCGCGCCCTCGTCTCCAGCGTCCGGCTGGAAGCGCCAGACCTGTCGGCCCGGCAGATGGCGCTGCTGTTGAGCGTCTACCTGACGCCGCCGCCACACACGGTGCGCGGGCTGGCCCAGTCCCTGAAGGTATCGAAGCCGGCCATCACCCGCGCCGTCAACCGGTTGAGCGAGCTCGGCCTGGCGCGGCGCAAGACCGACGAGGCCGACCGCCGCAGCGTATTCATCCAGCGCACCGTCAAGGGCTCCATGTTCCTGCGCGAATTCGGCGAACTGATCGTCAGCGCCGCCAACGCCGGGGACGCCGACAACGCCAGCGGCCTGCCGCCCGGTTAATAATCTTGAACAGGGTTCCCCGCTCAGGCGGGGGTGTAGCCCTGGCCGACCGGCGGCCGGAAGCGGCTGAGGTACGTCGGCAGGATCGATTCCGCGGTCACCGGATCGATGCCGAGGTCCCCGAACCCGTCGGCGCCAGTTGTTACCACGTTGTCGCGCATGAGAAGGCAGACCTGGTCGCGGGTCAGGAGCGGTTTCGGCCACAATTCCAAGAACCAGGCGTCGAATTTGGCCAGGCCGAACGGAATCGGCACCAGGAAGCGCTTGCGTCCCGTTTCGCTTAGCAGCAACTCCATGATCTCCTTGAAGCTGTAGACCGCCGGCCCGCCGAGCTCATAGGTCTTGGAGGCGCAATCCCCGGGCCGGGCCAGGATTCGCATGATCGCTTCGGCGACGTCGCCGACGTAAACCGGCTGGAATTTGGTACCGCCGTCGCCGTAGAGGTCGATGTCGACAAGGCCGCCTTCGGGAAACAGCGTGATCCTGGGCCACAACGGACACCCGAACACAGGCAGCACTGGCGTCAGCCGCGACAAGACGGCGAAGAGGTTGAAGAAATTGTCCTCCGGGCCGAAGACGACGCTCGGGCGGATGATGGCGGCGGCGGGCAAGGCTTGGCGGACCGCTGCTTCGCCGGCCGCCTTGGTGCGCCCGTACAGGGCCGGCGATTGCTCGTCGGCGCCGAGGGCGGAAACATGGACCAGCGCCCGGACCCCGGCCGCGGCGGCGGCGGCGGCGACATTGGCGGCGCCTTCGACGTGGATACGCTGAAAAGTGCGCCGTCCGCGCTGGTAGAGGATGCCGACCAGGTTGACCACTTGATCGGCGCCTTCAATGGCGGCCGCAACCTGCGTCGGGTTTGTGATGTCGGCGGGCCAGGGCACGATCTGACCGACGTCGCCGGCGATTTTGAGGAAATTGGCGGCCTCGACGTCGCGGATGGCGACACGGACGCGCCGGCCGGCGTCGGCCAGCCGCTTGACCAGATGACGGCCCAAAAAACCGGAGCCGCCGAAAACGGTTACTACGGACTGATCCAAGGGGCCGCTCCTGTTATGGCTGGTGTCGGGCGGCGGCTTGGCGCCGGTCCCGGAAAAGGCGGGGCCGGAACCTCACCGGCGCATGGATACCGGCTTACAATGTCCACCCGAACCCCGTCAACCCCGGTGGTGAATGGCGGTTGACATACCCGTCCGGGCGGATTAACGACTGTCCCCGTCAACACCCTTTGACGCAACCATTTCCCGGCGCCCAGGTGGCGGAATTGGTAGACGCGCAGGTTTCAGGTACCTGTGGCCGCAAGGTCGTGGAAGTTCGAGTCTTCTCCTGGGCACCATTATTTCCGGCTCCCACGGCCCGCCTTGGGGCCACCGGAGCCAAAGGCCAAGGAACAAGGAGCCCGGAGCCGTTGAAACCGAAAGCCAAATCCATTGAGGTCCACAAGAACGACCTGCCGGACGGGCTGGATCTGGGCGACATCGTCGCCGTGGATACGGAAACCCGGGGCCTGAAACTGGGACGCGACCGGCTGTGCCTGGTCCAGGTGTCGGCCGGGGACGGCAACTGCCATCTGGTGCAGTTCTCCGAGGGGGGGTTCGATGCCCCGAACCTGAAGGCGCTGATCACCGATAAGGCGGTCACCAAGATCTTCCATTACGCCCGTTTCGACATGGCGGCGATCCAGACATACCTCAGCGTTTGGTGTGAGCCGGTCTATTGCACCAAGATCGCCTCGATCCTGGTTCGTACCTATACCGACCGCCACGGCCTCAAGGACGTATGCAAGGAATTCCTGGGCGTGGAGCTGTCCAAGGAACAGCAGTCGTCTGACTGGGCGGCGGAGACGTTGACGCCCGAGCAAATCAATTACGCCGCCGCCGACGTGCTTTACCTGCATGAAATCAGGGCCAGGCTGGACGCCATGCTGGCGCGCGAAAACCGCCAGGAATTGGCCGAAGCCTGCTTCGGTTTCCTGAAGACCCGGGTCGAATTGGATCTTGCCGGTTGGCGCGACGAGGACGTTTTCACTCACTAAAGGCCGGCGAAATAACCATAACCTTCGGGTTTTGTTGATTTTTCCGGGCTTGAAGTGCATACTCCCGGCGAGTTTAAGTGCGCTGGGAGTTAAGGTTTTTTTTCGCTCTTTTGGCTTAAACCTCGGGTATTGGTAACGCTTTTTCCTGGCCCGGCGGCCGGGCGAGGGGGGTGGTCCCCTGGCGGACGACGAAAACCG
The DNA here is from genome assembly GCA_002938075.1 of Alphaproteobacteria bacterium MarineAlpha3_Bin3. Taxonomy (GTDB): domain Bacteria; phylum Pseudomonadota; class Alphaproteobacteria; order Rhodospirillales; family Casp-alpha2; genus Casp-alpha2. The sequence continues at coordinate 161 of PTLK01000175.1, read as the reverse complement.
AGGCTTGTTCCGCCAAGCCCGGCTCCGCACCAAGACAATAACATGACGGGAAGAATTGGATAGCGGTTCGACATGAGTTCATCTCCGGCTATGCCAAAATCAGGTTCCGACGGGCGCCAAGACGCCACTACGGAGGCCGATATTTCCTCCGCTAAAAGGGT
>PTLK01000174.1 GCA_002938075.1 Alphaproteobacteria bacterium MarineAlpha3_Bin3 | reverse complement strand
TCACTTCGAAAAGAAGGGATGGGCCGAAAGCACCATCGTCATCCGGTTCTGGATCATCGCCTCGATCCTGGCGCTCGCCGGGCTGGCGACGTTGAAGCTGAGGTGAGGAACGGGTGATCGACGTTTTTCCCTTCGCAGGTTACCCGATCGCTGTCTTCGGACTCGGCCTTTCCGGACTGTCGGCGGCGAAGGCGTTGGTCAAGAGCGAGGCCGACGTTTCGGCCTGGGACGACGACGAGGACGCTCGCCAACGGGCCGCCGACGAAGGCGTGCCGCTGGTCGACCTTTACGGCATTGACTGGAAGGAACAAACCTCTCTGGTGTTGAGCCCGGGCGTGCCCCTCCACCATCCGCAGCCGCACGAAATCGTCAAATTGGCCGAGGCCGAAAATGTCGAGGTCATCTGCGACGCCGAGCTTCTGGTCCGCACCCAGCGGGCGGCGGCCTATATCGGCATTACCGGCACCAACGGCAAATCGACGACGACGTCGTTGATCGGCCACATCATGCAGGTGTCCGGCCGCGAGGCCGAAATCGGCGGCAATCTGGGTATCCCGGCGCTGCAACTGGAACCCCTGGAACAAGAGGGCACCTATGTCCTGGAGATGTCGTCGTTCCAGCTCGAACTGACCCGTTCGATCACCTTCGACGTCGCCGTGCTGTTGAACATCAGCCCCGACCACCAGGACCGTTACGCCGGCATGGACGACTACATCGCCGCCAAGAAGATGATCTTTTACCGCCAAACCAAGCCCCGCACCGCCGTCGTCGGCGTCGATGACGATTTCAGCCGCGCCATTTACGAACAGCTCAAGGCCGCCGACGATCAGGTGGTGATCGGGGTTTCCGGCGCTGAGCGCGTCCACGGCGGCATCTATACCGTCAACGGCGTTCTCGTCGACGACACCGAGGGCCATGAAACCCCGGTCATGGACCTGCGTGAGAACCCCAGCCTCCCGGGGCGACACAACTGGCAAAACACGGCCGCCGCCTATGCCGCCACCAAGTCGGCCGGAGTCGACCCGCACGCGGTCATGGCCTGTATCCAAAGCTACCCCGGCCTGGTCCACCGCCAGGAGCCGGTCGCCCTCATCGACGGCATCGGCTACGTCAACGATTCCAAGGCCACCAACGCCGAGGCCGCGGCCCGAGCGTTGGCGTGCTACGACGCCATTTACTGGATCTGCGGCGGTCGGCCCAAGGAGGGCGGCCTGAAGGCGGTGGAGCCTTATCTCGGCAACGTCCGCCATGCGTTCCTGATCGGCGAGGCGGCGATGGAATTCTCGCAATTCCTCGACGGCCGTGTGCCGATGACGGTTTCCGGTGACCTCAAGACGGCGCTTTCTGACGCCCGAAAGCTGGCCAAGAAGGAAAAGGCCGAAGGCGCCGTGGTGCTGTTGTCGCCGGGTGCCGCGTCGTTCGACCAGTTCGACGATTTCGAGGCCCGTGGCGACGCTTTCCGCGACCGGGTCGAGAGGCTTCCCGGCAAGCATCTGGACCCGTCCGAGGAACCGGGAATCTTTCCTGGCACCCGCGCCGCCGCCGAGGAGGAGGGCGGATGAGCGCCATTGCCCGCACCGATACCAGCCTCGTCGGCCGTTGGTGGTGGACCATCGACCGCTGGACCCTGGCCGCGCTTGGCGCCATCGTCGCCATCGGCGCCGTATTGACCCTGGCCGCTTCGCCGCCGGTGGCCGAGCGCTTGGGGCTCGATACCTTTCACTTCGCCAAACGCCAGTTCCTGTTCCTCGGCCTGGCGGCGGCGATCATCTTTTCGATGTCGTTCCTGTCGCCCCGAGGGGTCTGGCGGGCGGCCCTGGGGTGTCTGGCCGCGGCCATGGCGCTGATGGTACTGACCCTGTTCATCGGGCCTGAAATCAAGGGCGCCACCCGCTGGCTTTCGGTCGGCCCTTATTCCGTGCAGCCTTCGGAACTGGTCAAGCCGGGGTTCGCCGTCGTCGCCGCGTGGATGTTCGCCGAACAGCGCCTGGATGGGCGCTTCCCCGGCTACGGCATCGCCACCGGGCTGTTCTTCGCCATATCGGCGTTGTTGCTGATGCAGCCGGACGTCGGCATGACCATGGTCGTTGCCTCCGTATGGGGAGTCCAGTTCTTCATCGCCGGCCTGCCGCTGGTCCTGGTCGCCGGCATCGGGTTCGGGTTCCTGATCGCCAGCCTCGGGGCGTATTTCACCTTCGGCCACGTACAGGTCCGGGTCGACCGCTTCCTCGACCCCGCCGGCGGCGAGAGCTATCAGGTCAGCCGCGCCCTCGAGGCTTTCTACAACGGCGGCTGGGCCGGCCGCGGCCCCGGCGAGGGCCGGGTCAAGGAGTTCCTGCCCGACGCCCACGCGGATTTCATCTTCGCCGTCGCCGGCGAGGAATTCGGCCTCGTGCTGTGCCTGATCATGGTGGCGCTGTTCGCTTTCGTCGTCCTGCGCGGGTTCTCCCGAGTGCTAAAGTCCGGCGACGTGTTCGTATTGCTGGCGGTGACCGGTCTTTTGGTCCAGTTCGCCGTTCAGGCGATCATCAACATGGCGTCCAACATCAATCTGATGCCGCCCAAGGGCATGACCCTGCCGTTCGTATCCTACGGCGGATCGTCGACGCTGGCGCTGGCCGTCGGCATGGGCATGGTCCTGGCCCTGACCCGCGAGCGGCCGGGCGGAAGGGGGCTAAGATGACCGGCAAGGGGCACCTGGTGGTTCTCGCCGCCGGCGGCACCGGCGGGCACGTATTCCCAGCCAAAGCCCTGGCCGCCGAACTGGCCGGGCGCGGCTGCCGCCTGGTGGTGATCACAGACCGTCGCGGCGGCGCCTGGCAAGGGCCGGCCGACGCCATCGAAACCCTTCGCATCAGCGCCGGCGGCATTGCCGGCAAGAGCTTCGCCGCGCGTCTAAAAAGCGGCCCGGAACTGGCCATCGGCACGTGGCAGGCGAGGCGGCTGTTGAAGCTCCTGCAGCCCCGCGCCGTGGTTGGCTTCGGCGGTTATGCGTCGGTGCCGACCATGCTGGCGGCGTGCTTCGGCGGTTACCACACCGCCATCCACGAGCAGAACGCGGTGCTCGGCCGTGCCAACCGCCTGTTGGCGTCCCGGGTTGACCGGATCGCGATTTCGTTCGAGAAATCCGAGGGCTTGGCCCCCGAAGCCCAGGCCAAGGCCGAGCATACGGGCATGCCGGTCCGGGCCACCGTCGCCACCCTCAACCAGCATCCCTATCCGGCGATAACCTCGGACGGCCCGATTTCGCTTCTGGTGATCGGCGGATCGCAAGGGGCGCACGTGTTCTCCACCGTCGTTCCCGAAGCCTTGGGCCTGCTCGACGACGGACTCAAGCGGCGGATCAAAATATCGCAGCAGTGCCGTCCCGAAGACCTGAACCAGGTCCACCGCCAGTACAAGTCGCTCGGCATCGACGCCGACCTGAAGACCTTCTTCGACGATCTGCCCGAACGGCTGTCGGCGGCGCACCTGTTGATTGGCCGTGCCGGCGCCTCCACGGTGGCCGAGACCCAGGTCGCCGGCCGGCCGGCGATCCTGGTGCCGTACCCATACGCCATCGACGATCACCAGACCCGTAACGCCTACGCCGTCGACGAAGCCGGCGGCGGCTGGCTGATGCCGGAGCCGTCGTTCACCCCCTCGGCCCTGGCGGCGCGGCTGGATTCGCTTTTGGGGTTGTCGGCGATCCTCGAGAAGGCCGCCGCCGGGGCCAAGGCCGCCGGCACCCAGGATGCTGCCGAACGCCTGGCCGACATGGTCTGCGAACTGCTGCCCAATAACGGCAATGGCAACGGCGCCGACGGACCGGACGATGAAAGGGGGGCGGCATGAAGACCTTCCCCCTAGACGTCGGCACCATCCACTTCGTCGGCATCGGCGGCATCGGCATGAGCGGCATCGCCGAAGTCCTGCATACGCTGGGATATTCAGTGCAGGGCAGCGATCTCAGCGACGGCGCCAACGTCAAGCGGCTTCGCGACCTCGGCATTCCGGTACATATCGGCCACCGCGAAGAGAACCTGGGCGACGCCGGGGTGGTGGTGACGTCGACCGCCGTCAAGGCCGCCAACCCGGAGGTCCAGGCCGCCCGTCAGCGCCTGCTTCCGGTCGTCCGCCGGGCCGAGATGCTGGGCGAATTGATGCGCCTGAAATGGTCTATCGCCGTCGGCGGCACCCACGGCAAGACCACCACAACGTCGCTGGTGGCTCATGTTCTCGATGTCGCGGGCATGGACCCGACGGTCATCAACGGCGGCATCATCAACGCCTGGGGCTCCAACGCACGCCTCGGCGGCGGCGACTGGATGGTGGCCGAGGCCGACGAATCCGACGGCACCTTCGTCAACCTGCCGGCGACCGTCGCCGTGGTCACCAGCATCGACCCCGAACACATGGACCATTACCGGTCGTTCGACGACCTGCGCGACGCCTTCGATGCCTTCGTCGCC
>PTLK01000173.1 GCA_002938075.1 Alphaproteobacteria bacterium MarineAlpha3_Bin3 | reverse complement strand
CAACACCGAGGATGGATTTATAGAGGAACCTTTAAGTACGATGTCCGTTATTGATGCAGTGGACGGCTCCCACCACCGGCAACGCAATGTCCGCTATTGACTATTAGCGGACATTTAGCCACCTAGTGATTTATGTCCGCTTTACCCCCGAAAGCAGACATAACCGAAGGGTGCGATTAATGTCTGGTTTTGACCCAAAGCGGACATAGGCGAATGTCGGGGGAAAAAGGGTATCCGTACCCTTACTTCTTGCGCACGAACAGGAAGTCACCGCCGTCGTGACCGGCGTTCCGCACGTCGGAATACTGCGGCGTCTGCTCAGTGGCGACAATCACAGGCCGGCGCATTTTGCCGAACAATTGCACCCCGTCGATGATCGAGTCGTTGTCCTTCAGCGTGTCGATGAACGCCTTGGCGAACGGCGAGTTACGGCCACCGCCCTTGTCGGCCACCGGTTCCAGCCCGCCCGACGTGATCGCTACCCGCGTCCACTTGCTTGCCATCTGTTTCCAGTAATCGCCGGTGCGTGTCCTTGGGCCCATGTCGGTGCCGCGCACCAAGGTTCCGGAATATCAGCTGTCGGCGACCACCATCACGTGCTTGGCGCTCAGGGCCTTCAAGGTGTCCGTGATGGTGGCGTTGGACACCCACCGGCTGCGCCTTTTCGGTTTCGCGTCCACGGGAAGCCAATAACCCCGGTCCGAGTCCTCGTCCAGCCAGCCGTGGCCGACGTAATAGATCAGCAAATTGTCCGTGGGACCGAGTTTCTCGCGGTATTCATCGAAGGCGTCGATGACCTCGCCGTGGTCCGGGTCGAGCAGCAGCGTCACCTTGAATCCGTATTCCTTCTTAAGGACCTGGGCCACGGTCACCGCGTCATTAACCGCAGTCTGCAGCTTCGGCAGGTGCTTGTAGTCCTCGATGCCGATGACCAGCGCGTGATAACGGCCGAAATCCACTCCGCTCATGTCCGGAAGGGCGTTTTTTCCGCCCGGCCCGCCGGCCTTGAGCCGCGCCTCCAGCGCCTGTTTTAGGCTCGCGATCTCGGCGGTGCGGGCTATCTCGGCTTTGCGGGCGTCTTCGGCCTCCCGTTTCATGCGCGCCATTTCGGCGGCTCGGGCCTTTTCCGCCTCCGCCTCGCGGGCCTTGCGGGCTTTTTCGGCCTTTTGTCTCTGTTCCGCCTCTTCCCGCAAGCGGACGATTTCCGCCATCCTGGCCTTGAGTTCCCGCGATCCCCCTTCCGTCAGTTGAAGACTCATCTTCCGCTGCTTTTCGACCTCCTGCTTGAGCCTAGGGATCTCGGCGGCGCGAAGCTTTTCCGCCTCGGCCTCTCGGACCTTGCGGCAGCCTCGGCTTGGCGGGCCTTCTCGGTTTCCTGTTTCAGGAGCGCGACTTCGGCCAGGCGGGCTTTTTTGGCTTTCTGGGCTTTCCGCTTTTGCCGTTCGACCTCGGCCAAAAGCGCCTTGTCGGACTCGCCCCCGGCTTTGGTTCCCTTCAAGGTATGGGTGGTGGTGCCTTCGGGGTAGGTGACTTCTTTCAGGGAATAGTTATCTTGTTCACCCTCCAAAAAACGGGGTCACTCCAGCTAGCAACCGAAGTTCATCGCAGTCCGATTAATAGTACTGCTCCTCAGGCCATTTTAAGATTCACACAGGCGCAATAGCACTTTCGACTCCCCTGACTACCGGAGGAGAGCTAACCCGAATCAGTGGACTCCTAAGGCCGTCAGAGGGGCGTTAAATACGTGCCAACAGCAATTTCTCTATCATTGATCCGGCATGGTTCCGGTGTTCAATCTGTAGGAAGTCAATCAACCGGATCGTATTGATGCTTCTGTTCCACCAGGCCGGGCTGGCTTGTAATTAGGTCGTCTGCCAAGTCCAGGGTTCTCCCTCCGGCACCCCCCATAGCGTCTCTAAAGGGGGTGGAGTGACCCCGTTTGGTGGTCCACCGCTTAAGTTAGAGTTTGGCGCGGTTTAAGTTGATGGGCCGGCCGAAGCCACTGGCGAGCGTAGGCCGGAACATCTACGTTGGGCAAGATGGTTTCTGGTGCCGGTGGTCTACCAGCCTGGACGACGGAACGGCTTCGGAGATGACGGAAAGAGAGGTGTGTCCGGATAACGAGAAATCAGGCTCAATCTGGCCGTCGGTGGCGGTCTGGATGCCAAATCATCTACCATACGGCCAGAAACGCGTTTCAATCTTCCCCGAGACGCGATCTTCGACTACCATCGGGCCCAGTTTGAGGGGTCATCTGAGGAATGTCGGGTAAAGTGAACCGGATAGCGCAACGATGTCATGACCGGGCAGGGAGGTAAGCGACGTGATTGTGCGTTTGTCGGGCGTTCCGGGGCATCTGGTTTTTCCTTTCTGCTTGATCCTGTTGGCGCTAGGAGACGCGAATGCCCAGACCATCGAGGACACCTTGATGATTGCCTACCGCAATAACCCGACGTTGCTTGGCCAGCGGGCCAAGCTCCGCGCCACCGACGAAGGGGTGCCGCAGGCCCTTTCGGACTGGCGTCCGAGAGTCGAGATCACCGGCAGCGCTGGTCTTGAAGGCATTAATAACTCCATCGCCACCGGCGCCCTTGGCCGCGGCCAGCACCGGGAACCCCGAAGCCTCGGCATGACCCTTACCCAATCACTATACCGGGGCGGGCGCACGCTGGCCGCTACCCGCGAGGCTGAAAACACCGTCCACGCTGAACGCGCGCGGCTGTCAGAGACCGAGCAGGACGTGCTGCTCGACGCGGCGACGGCATTTATGGACGTTTTCCGGGACGAAGCCGTCCTCAAGCTCAACATCAACAACGAACAAGTCCTGAAGCGCCAGTTTGAAGCGACCCGCGACCGTTTTGAGGTCGGTGAAATCACCCGCACCGATGTTCACCAGGCCGAAGCCCGCCTGGTTGGCGCGGCTGCCGACCGCATCGAGTCGGAGGGCAACCTGGAAGCCTCGCGCGCCACCTACCAGAACATCGTCGGCATGTCGGCGCCACGGGGCTTGAAGGCGCCAGCCCGGGCGTATGCCCTTCCCGACGACAAGGCGACCGCCAACATGACGGCGGCGGTCGACAACCCGGTCGTAGTCAGCGCCGAATTCGACAGGAAAGCGCTTGAGGATAAGGTCGATGAGGTCCGGGGCGAGTTGCTGCCGACTCTCAGTGTTTCCACCGGGGTGACGCGGGCGTTTGAAAGCTCGAGCCAAACCGGGCGATTGGACACCGCCAAGTTGACCCTGAATTTGACCGTGCCGCTCTATCAGCAGGGCGAGGTCTTTTCGCGTTTGCGCGAAGCTAAGCAGGACGTTGCTGAACAAGTGCAGATCGTCGATAAGGCGCGCCGCGACGCCATAGAGGAAGCCACCCGGGCCTGGGAATCGCTGGTTACGGCCCGGGCACGTGTCAAATCCTTCAAGGCCCAGATCAAGGCCAACGTGGTCGCCCTGGAAGGCGTCGAACGGGAAGCCCAGGTGGGATCAAGGACAGTTCTGGATGTACTCGACGCCGAGCAGGAACTGTTGGATTCCCGCGTCGCCCACGTGCGAGCGCAACGGGACGAACTGGTGGCGGTTTTCGAATTGAAGGAGGGCATGGGACAGTTAACGGCCCGCGAAATGCGATTGCCGGTGGAATACTACGACCCGACGGGACACTATCGCGGCGTCCGTAACAAATGGTTCGGCGGTGCCGGCAAAGACGGGGAACAGTGACATGGTAACGGGGGGTCGGGTTTCGATGCCGGGCGGCGTGCCGGACAAGGAATCCTGCTGGCGTTTCCGTTGCCGGTGTCATGCCTTTTGTTAGTCTTGGAAACCCCGGATTAGGGGGACATGCTTGTTTTCTAATGTTTCTTCCGCAACACCATTGAACGCATGTTCGGACGCCTCAAGGATGACCGGCGCATCGCCATGCGATACGACAAAAACGCCGACAACTTCATGGCCGGCTTATGCCTCGCGGCATTCGCAAACTAACCGAAAAAGTCCCGATCCGCTGTGATGACTGTCACAACGGATCGGGACTTTTTCGGTTAGTTTGGCAGTTCTGTTATTGGATTTGAATGAGTCTGGGCTCTAGGACAGCCCCTTTTTTCTTGCAACCTTGTGACGCCTGTTACAGTATTTAAGGTCACCTTGAGGAATAAATAATAAATGAAATGAGATAATTCATCCTGCGGTTTATGGGATAATTTATACCCTGGTTCGTACGTTGGGCGGATTAATATCCCGACTTGAAATCATGATGGATGAATTAGCGTAGTTGTTTTGGCAACTTTTTACGAAAGGGAGAACAAATGGCTTATATGTTTCCAACTGATACGACACCATTGCCCCCTAATCTCTTTGACGCTTTCCCCGATTCCGGCCCTGGACCCTTTATTGAGGCTATGGAAAGCGGTATGCAGTCCTTCGCTGCCGCTTTTGAAGGCGGTGGTATGCCCGCTGCTGGTGATGCTTTTATGAGTACCATGCATGACC
>PTLK01000172.1 GCA_002938075.1 Alphaproteobacteria bacterium MarineAlpha3_Bin3 | reverse complement strand
TTACCTCATCGCCGACGTTGATGATATCGGTGGTCTTGCCGACCCTTTCGGGCGCCAGTTCGGATATGTGAACCAGCCCGTCCTTCGACCCCATGAAGTTGACGAAGGCGCCGAAGTCCACGGTCTTCACCACCTTGCCCGTGTAAATGGCGCCGATTTCGGGCTCGGCGGTGATGTTGCGGATCCATTCGATGGCGACTTCCGTCGCTTTCTGGTCAACGGCGGCGACCTTCACGGTCCCGTCGTCATCGAGGTCAATCTTGGTCCCCGTGACCTCGCAGATTTCGCGGATCATCTTGCCGCCCGGTCCGATGACTTCGCGGATCTTGTCCTTGGGTATCTTGATCATCGTGATCCGGGGCGCGTTTTCGCTGATGTCCTGGCGGGCCGCACCCAGCCCCTTGGCCATCTCGTCCAGGATATGCAAGCGGCCGTCGCGGGCCTGGGCCAGCGCCACCTTCATGATTTCCTCGGTGATCGAGGTGATCTTGATATCCATCTGCAGGGAGGTGATCCCATCCTCGGTGCCGGCGACCTTGAAGTCCATATCGCCCAGATGGTCCTCGTCGCCGAGGATGTCCGACAACACGGCGTAGTCGTCATCATCCTTGATCAGGCCCATGGCAATGCCGGCCACCGGCTTGGCCAGCGGAACGCCGGCGTCCATCAACGACAGCGACGCGCCGCACACTGTGGCCATCGAAGACGACCCGTTGGATTCGGTGATTTCCGACACCACGCGGATGGTGTAGGGGAAGTCTTCCTTCGACGGCATCAATGGACGGATCGCCCGCCACGCCAGCTTTCCGTGACCGACCTCGCGCCGCCCGGTAAAGCCGAAGCGCCCGGCCTCGCCCACCGAATAGGGCGGGAAATTGTAATGCAGCATGAAGTGTTCACGGTAATCCTCGGCCAGGCCGTCGATGATCTGTTCGTCCTGTCCGGTACCCAGCGTCGTCACCACGATGGCCTGGGTCTCGCCGCGGGTAAACAGGGCCGAGCCGTGGGTCCGGGGCAGGGATCCGACCTCGACCGAAATCTGGCGCACGGTTTTGGTGTCGCGGCTGTCGATGCGTTGGCCGGTCTTCAGGATATCCTTACGCACGATGTCCTTTTCCAAGGCCTTCAAGATATCGCCGAGGGTATCGGCGACCAGCCCCTCGTCCAGGCTTTGGTCCGCCGTCAACTCTTTGCGGACACGGTCCCTGGCGGCGTTGAGCTTTTCGAGGCGGGCGGTTTTTGCGGTTTCCTTGTAGGCGGCCCGTAAATCGGCCTCGACGGAAGTCTTGACCCTTTCGGCCAGGGCCGCTTTGCCTTCGGGTTCTTTCGGCACTTCACGGGGTTCCTTGGCGCAGGCTTCGGCGAGCTCGATGATGGCATCGATAACCGGCTGCATGCCCTGGTGACCGAACATCACGGCGCCCAGCATCACCTCTTCCGACAACTGGGAAGCCTCCGATTCGACCATCAGCACACCGTCGCGGGTGCCGGCGACGACCAGGTTCAGGTCGGTGTTGGGCATTTCGTCGAGGGGTGGGTTCAGTATGTATTCACCGTTGATGTGTCCGACCCGGGCGCCGCCGATGGGGCCCATGAACGGCAGCCCCGAAATGGTCAGTGCGGCGGATGTGCCGACCATGGCGACGATGTCGGGATCGTTTTCCAGATCGTGGGTCAGCACCGTGCAGATGACCTGGGTTTCGTTGCTGAACCCCTTGGCGAACAACGGCCGGATGGGCCGGTCGATCAGGCGAGAGGTCAACGTTTCCTTCTCGCTGGGCCGGCCTTCGCGTTTGAAAAAGCCGCCCGGAATCTTGCCGGCGGCAAAGGTCTTTTCTTGGTAGTGGACGGCGAGCGGGAAAAAATCGAGTCCCGGCCTCGGGGATGTTTCCCCGACCACGGTGCATAGCACCTTGGTGTCGCCGTATGTCGCCATCACGGCCCCGTCGGCCTGACGGGCGATTTTTCCGGTCTCCAGGATCAGGGGCCGGCCGCCCCATTCGATTTCTTTTCTGTATTCTTTAAACATCACTTTCATTCCTTACCTACGGACAACAAGCTCTCTCATCCCAACGGACATCAAGTTCTCTCATCCTTCGTACGTACAATCATCGGGCCGCCGGGGTCATTCCCGGCCAGTCCCGTTCTTTGAGTTTAGGGCCTGCCTCGCGTTCCTTATTTTGGCCGCCAGGCCCGGGTGCCCTTTGACGGGGGGGCACGGACATCACCGGCGCAGGCCGAGGCGTTTGACCAGGTCTTCATAACGTGTGACCTGTTTCGATTTCACGTAATCGAGAAGCCGACGGCGCTGGCCCACCATCATCAGCAGGCCGCGGCGCGAGTGAAAATCTTTCTTGTGGGTTTTCAAATGTTCAGTGAGGTTGGTAATGCGTTCCGAAAGTATAGCCACCTGCACCTCCGGCGAACCGGTATCGTCTTTCTTGACAGCGAACTCCTTGATGAGTTCCTGCTTCCGCTCTGCGGTTATCGACATCGTGTGCTCCGAACGTCAAAGGTTCATTACCCGGAAGGGACGGATTTCCCCTCCATTGATTTTTGCCAATGCCACCAGCCTGCCCTCCGCCATAACGCGAACGACGTCGCCTTGGCCGATGTTCTTGAGAGGAGACCGGCTGGCCACCGGCAACACCGGAATGGCCTGACCTTGGCTTAGCTTTCGGGCCTCTGTTTCCGTCAGGGCCAGTGCCGGGATGTCGTCTAGCACGGTCTCGACGGGCAGCAGGTGCTCCGAGAGCGGCGCACTATGCCTGAGCGATTCCAGTTTATCCAGCGAAATCGCCTGTTTTTCGTCAAAAGGCCCGACCGCGATCCGGCGCAATTGGGCAATATGGCCGACGGTGCCGAGCGCTGTCCCTAAGTCACGGGCGAGGCTGCGCATGTAGGCGCCCTTGCCCGAAACCGCCTCGAACTCGGCGTGATCCGCGTCGACCACGCTTAAAAGCTTTAAGTCCTCGATATGGATCGTGCGTGGTTTCATCTCCGGCGCCTGGTCGGCCCGGGCCAGCGCATAGGCCCGCTTGCCTTCAATCTTGATGGCCGAGAACACCGGCGGCACCTGCTCGATATCGCCTATAAAGTTCCCGAGGACGGCAAGGATTTGTTCCTTTGCCGGCCTTGCGTCGGAAGTCGCCACCACTTCTCCCTCGGCGTCGTCGGTGTCGCGCTGTTCCCCCCAGCGGACGGTGAACCGGTACGCCTTGGCGCCATCCATCAGGTAGGACACGATCTTCGTCGCCTCGCCGAGGGCCATCGGCAGGACCCCCGTCGCCATGGGGTCCAGGGTGCCGGCGTGGCCGACCTTGGCGGCGCCGGTCAGCCGGCGGACGCGGCCGACGACGGCGTTGGAACTGAGGCCACCCGGTTTATCGATGATGATCCAGCCGTGGATCGCCTTGCCGCGGCGCTTACGCCCCATCGTTCTCGTTCCCGGTTTCGCTTTCCGAGGCCAGGTCGCGGGCCACGGAAGGGTCCTTCAACAGGTCGTCGATGCGCCCGGCCTGGTCGAAGGACTGATCGGCGATGAAATTGAACCCAGGCAGGTATTTCAATTTGACCGCCTTGCCGATCTTCCGACGCAGAAAGGGCGCCGCCCGGTTGAGCGCCGCCACCACATCTTCAGCATCCCCGCCGCCGAGCGGTATCACGAAAGCCGTGGCGTTGCGGAGGTCCGGCGAGACCCGGACCTCGGTAACGGTCACGGCAATGCCGCCCAACCCCGGGTCGCGGATGTCGCCGCGTTCCAGGATCCACGCCAATGCATGACGCAGTTCCTCGCCGACCCGGAGTTGGCGCTGGCTGGGGGCCTTGGCGTCCCCTTTGCTCATGTGAGTCCTCGAATGGCTTAAAGGCTGGCTATAGTTCGCGGGTGATTTTTTCGTTCTCGAAGCATTCGATCATGTCGCCCTGCTGGATGTCCTGGTAATTGGCGAACGCCATGCCGCATTCCATGCCGTCCTTGACTTCCTTGGCGTCGTCCTTGAAGCGCTTGAGCTGGCTGAGCTCGCCTTCATGGATAACCACCTCGTCGCGGACCAGGCGCACGCGGGCGCCGCGCTTGACCATGCCTTCGGTGACCATGCAGCCGGCGATCTTGCCGACCTTGGAGACATTGAAGACCTCTCGGATTTCGGCATAGCCCAGCAGGTTTTCCTTGATCGTCGGCGCCAACATCCCGGAAAGCGCTTTCTTCAGGTCGTCGATGAGGTCGTAGATGACCGAATAGTAACGGATTTCAATGTTTTCCCGGCGTGCCATCTCGCGGGCCTGGGGATTGGCGCGGACATTGAAGCCGATAATCAAGGCGCCGGACGCCTTGGAAAGGGTAACGTCGGATTCGTTGATGCCGCCGACCGCCGAATGCAGCACCTGGACCTTGACCTCCTCGGTGGCGAGTTTATCCAGGGCCCCCAAAATCGCCTCGACGGAGCCGTGAACGTCGCCCTTGATGACCGCCGGCAGTGCCTGGACCTCGTTTCCTTCCTTGATCTTTTCGAACATCTGCTCAAGC
>PTLK01000171.1 GCA_002938075.1 Alphaproteobacteria bacterium MarineAlpha3_Bin3 | reverse complement strand
TATTCTTCAGATTACCGTGCTGGGAATTTTGCATTGGAGTAGTTCCCCAAGTTAGTAAAATCCTTGCAAGTCGGATTCTCTAAAACCTTGAAAAACCACGATATTAGTTACAACTTTGTAAGTCAAGTATTGCTGATTATCTGAGATTACTTGTTTATTATCAATGACTTAACAAAAGTTTGTAACTATGAAACTACTCCCACTCAATTGTTCCCGGCGGCTTCGAGGTGACGTCGTAGACGACCCGGTTGATGCCCCGCACCTCGTTGATGATGCGCCCGGCGCAGAGCGTCAGGAATTCGTGGTCGAAGGGGAAGGAATCGGCGGTCATGCCGTCGGTCGAGGTGACGGCGCGAAGCGTGCAGACGAAATCGTAGGTCCGGGCGTCGCCCATGACGCCGACGGTCTGGACCGGCAAAAGCACGGCGAAGGCCTGCCAGATGGCGTCGTAGAGGCCGTGGTTGCGGATTTCGTCGAGGTAGATGGCGTCGGCGCGGCGCAGGATTTCGACCTTTTCCGCCGTCACCTCGCCGGGGATCCGGATCGCCAGCCCCGGCCCCGGGAACGGGTGGCGGCCGACCATCTCGTCGGGCAGGCCGAGTTCGCGGCCGAGCTCGCGGACCTCGTCCTTGAACAGCTCGCGCAGGGGCTCGACCAGTTGCAGCTTCATCCGCTCCGGCAGGCCGCCGACGTTGTGGTGGGATTTTATCGTCACGCTGGGCCCGCCGGTGAACGACACGCTCTCGATGACGTCCGGGTAGAGGGTGCCCTGGGCCAGGAACCCGGCGCCCTCGATCTGCACCGCCTCGCCCTCGAACACGTCGATGAAGGTGGCGCCGATGATCTTGCGCTTCTGCTCCGGGTCGGAAACGCCCTTCAGCTGTCCTAAGAAAAGCTCGCCGGCGTCCCGGTGGATGAGCGGGATGTTGTAATGATCGCGGAACACGCGGTCCACCTGTTCGCCCTCGCCTTCGCGCATCAGCCCGGTATCGACGAAGACGCAGGTCAACTGCTCGCCGATGGCCTCGTGCAGCAACGCCGCGACGACGGAAGAATCGACGCCGCCCGACAGCCCGCAGATCACCCGGCCTCGGCCTACCTGCTCGCGGATCCTGGCGATCTCGGTGTCCTTGAACGCGGCCATGGTCCAGTCGCCGCCGCAGCCGGCGATTTCATGGGTGAAATTGTTGAGCAGTTTGGCGCCGTCGGGGGTGTGCACGACCTCGGGGTGGAACTGGACGCCGTAGAACCGGCGCGCCTCGTCGGCGATGGCGGCGAACGGCGCCGTGCCGGTGACGGCGACGGGATGAAAACCGTCGGGGATGGCGTCGATCTTGTCGCCGTGGCTCATCCACACCTGGTGCGTCTCGCCGGTTTTCCAGACGCCGTCGAACAATTTGCACGCGGCGGTGATGTCGATGAAGGTGCGCCCGAATTCCTGGGTCGCCGACGGCTCGACCCGGCCGCCCAGCTGCTGGGCCATGATCATCTCGCCGTAGCAGATGCCGAGCACCGGCACGCCGAGGCCCCACAGGCATTCCGGTGCCCGGGGAGTTTCCCTGTCGCCGGCCGACGCCGGCCCGCCCGACAGGATCACCGCCTTGGGCGCGAAGTCGGCGAGGAATTCGTCGTCGACGGCGTTGAACGGGTGGATTTCGGAGTACACACCGGACTCGCGCACCCGGCGCGCGATCAACTGCGTCACCTGGCTGCCGAAATCGACGATCAGCACGCGGTCAGCGTGGAGGGGATCGACGGGGGGGTCGGTCCCGGACGCGGTCGGCTCGGCGGCGGATTGTTGGGCGGCGGCGGTCATGGCACTGATTACCCCATGGCCGCCGGAAAGGGAAGGGCGCCAAACCTTTCCCGGAGCCCCGTCGCGGCTGCCTGCGCGGAGCCGAGGCCCGGCGTCGGCGGAGGCTGGGTGAAAGGAACGGTGGGCATGGATCTTCGTCGTCAGTCCGCCTCGGCTACGGCCCATGCAACGATCTCCACTCTTTTTTTTGCCCCCGCCGCGTGCTGGTGGACCCGTATAATCGAGGAATCGATCATTTGCAGATCACCATCGTAAGCCTCTGATATAGCGTCCATCATTCCATCTCACACACCCGCCTCGGCCCAGGACGGTTCCTCGGCAACATCGGCTCGATTGCCGACCATTCAATATCCGTCAAATCATAGCGCATCATTCAAACTCCTCTGTTAAAGAATTTGAATCACATCTACCATCAACAAATCATTAATTGGGTTCACGGCCTAATAATGATTGGCGTATCGCGATCTGGTTATTTAGACTGAGAGGACCATTTGGAGTTATTCCGGGTTCGTCCAAAGTAAAGGTGGAATTTTTCAACGCCAAAATTTCTACTGACTAAGATCGTAGTCCCTCACTCCGCCGCCGGCTTCGCCTCTTCGCCACCCTCCGAAGCCTCCACCTCCTTCCCCATGTAGTCCTCGTCATAGAGCTTGCCCCCCGCCTGCTCGAACTTCTCGCTCATCTCGGCCATGCCCTTCTCGGTGTACTCGCGCACCTGGTTGGTGATCTCCATGGCACAGAACTTCGGCCCGCACATGGAGCAGAAGTGCGCCGTCTTGTGGGCGTCCTTGGGTAGGGTCAGGTCGTGGAAGTCCTTCGCCGTCTCGGCGTCGAGGCCCAAATTAAATTGATCCTCCCAGCGGAACTCGAACCGCGCCCGCGACAGCGCGTCGTCCTGGGCCTGGGCACCGGGATGGCCCTTGGCGACGTCGGCGGCGTGGGCCGCGATGCGGTAAGTAATCACCCCGGTTTTTACGTCGTCGCGGTCGGGCAGGCCCAGATGCTCCTTCGGCGTCACGTAACACAGCATCGCGGTGCCGTACCAGCCGATCATCGCGGCGCCGATGCCCGACGTGATGTGGTCGTAGCCGGGCGCGATGTCGGTGACCAGGGGGCCGAGGGTGTAGAACGGCGCCTCGCCGCAGACCTTTAGCTGTTTCTCCATGTTGGCCTTGATCTTGTGCATCGGCACGTGGCCGGGGCCTTCGTTCATCACCTGGACGTCTTTCTCCCAGGCGACCTTGTTGAGCTCGCCCTGGGTGTCGAGTTCCTTAAACTGGGCCTCGTCGTTGGCATCCGCGATGCAGCCTGGCCTGAGTCCGTCGCCGAGCGAATAGGACACGTCATAGGCGGCCATGATGTCGCACAGTTCCTCGAAATTGTCGTAGAGGAAGTTCTCTTTGTGGTGCGCCAGGCACCATTTGGCCATGATTGAGCCGCCGCGGGACACGATCCCGGTGACGCGCTTCGCCGTCAGGTGGATGTACTTGAGCCGCACCCCGGCGTGGACGGTGAAATAATCGACGCCCTGTTCGCACTGCTCGATGATGGTGTCGCGGTAGATTTCCCACGTCAGGTCCTCGGCCCGGTCGACCTTTTCCAGGGCCTGATAGATCGGCACCGTGCCGATGGGCACCGGGGAATTGCGGATGATCCATTCGCGGATGTTGTGGATGTTCTTGCCGGTGCTGAGGTCCATGACGTTGTCGGCGCCCCAGCGCGTCGCCCACACCATCTTGTCGACCTCATCGGCGACCGACGAGGTGACGGCGGAATTGCCGATGTTGGCGTTGATCTTGACCAGGAAGTTCCGCCCGATGATCTGCGGCTCGATCTCCGGGTGGTTGATGTTGGCGGGGATGATGGCGCGGCCGCGGGCGACCTCGTCGCGGACGAATTCCGGGGTCACGATCTCGGGGATCGCGGCGCCGAAGGATTCCCCTTCTTCGATGCGCGCCTTGGCCTGGGCCGGGTCGTGCTCGCGGGCCATATTCTCGCGGATGGCGATGAACTCCATCTCCGCCGTGATGGTGCCTTCGCGGGCGTACTTGACTTGGCTTACCGCCGCGTCCTTGCCTTTTTTGGCCTTGGCGCGCAGGGGCTTGTTCCTGATCGGGAACTCGGGCACCAGCCTTTCGCCGTCGGCGTTGTTGTCCTCGGGCCTGACGTCGCGGCCGTCGTATTCCTCGACGTCGCCGCGGGCCCGGATCCAGGCCTCGCGGTGGCGCGGCAGGCCGGCCTCGATGTCGATGGTTATGCGCGGGTCCGTATAGGGGCCCGAGGTGTCGTAGACGACCAACGGCGGCTCGTCGGCGGTCTCGTGCAGCGAAATCTCGCGCATCGGCACCCGGATGTCTTTGTGAATCTTGCCGCCGAGGTAAATCTTGCGGCTCGCCGGCAGCGGCCCGGTGGTGATGTCGGACGACTCTGGTTTCCTTGGCGGCTTGGTGATGACGTTCATGGGGCAGACTCCTTTCCCTTCGCCGGCATGATCCGGATCAGGTTCGTAGGGTCGCCGCACTCCCTCCTTCGCGCTACGCGCTACGGAGGGCATACCCTCCGAAGCCTTGGCGAAGAAGGGCTATCGGCTTCTCAGCCCCTTGTCGGGGCTCCCCTCGGAACATCTTCAATGTGGGCCTTGCGGGGGACATCGTCAAGAGGCCCCGGGAAAGGCCGTGAGGCCGGGGGTGTCCCCCAATAACAAAAACATCGGGGGAGGCCGTACGGCCGGG
>PTLK01000170.1 GCA_002938075.1 Alphaproteobacteria bacterium MarineAlpha3_Bin3 | reverse complement strand
GCCGTCCACGCCGGCATATCGTTTCAGGACCTGGTGGTTTGGATGGTCGACAACGCGGAGTGCGACGCATGAAGATATCTAGGAACGCCAAATCCCCGAAACGTGGACAGCCGCGCCGACGGGTCGTGCCTTTATGGCGCAGCCGCAAGGTCAGGGGGACCTTGATTGCCCTGCTGGTGGTTCTCGCCGCCGGCGGCGGTTGGCGAATGTGGCAATCGGGCTGGGTCCCCGGCGCTATCGACAAGGCCAAGTGGAAGATGATCGCCCTGGCGTCGGACCTCGGCTTCAAGGTTGACGAGATTCTTGTCATCGGCCGCCGCGAGACGGCGCAGAAGGATCTTCTGGCCGCGGTGCGGTTGGCCCGCGGGGCGCCGATCCTGGCCTTCGACCTGCAGGCGGCCCGAAAAAGGATCGAGGCGCTGCCGTGGATCAAGACCGCGTCCGTGGAACGGATGCTCCCCGATACCGTGCTGTTGAACATCGAGGAACGCCAGCCCTTGGCCCTGTGGCAGCACAAGGGCGCCTTCGCGCTGATCGATTACGACGGCGAGGTGATCCTGAAGACCGGGCTCGAGCGATACTCCGATTTGATTGTGGTGGTCGGCCGCGATGCCCCCGGCCAGGCGGCCGAGCTGCTCAAGACCCTGGCCGCCGAACCGGAACTGATGGATCAGGTCAAGGCCGCCGTGCGCATCGGCGGGCGGCGCTGGAACCTGCGTCTCAAGAACGACATCGACGTCCGCTTGCCCGAGGAAGACACCGCCAAGGCGTGGGCGCGGTTGGCGGAATACGAAAAGACCCACCGGGTGCTGGAGCGCGACGTGCAGATCCTGGACTTGCGCATCCCCGACCGGCTGATCGTCCGCAAGGTGCGCAAACCGGTCAAAAACCTTTCCGGCAAGCGGCAGCAAACGTAAGGAAACGAAGCGAAAGCCAAGGACAATGAAGAAAAGAACAATATCGAAAAGGGTTAAAAACGGGCTGGTGGCGGCGCTCGACATCGGCACCACGAAGGTCTGCTGCCTGATCGGCCGCATCACCGCCGACCCGGGCCTTTACCGCGACGCCGGGGTGAAGATCATCGGCATCGGTCATCAGGTGTCGGGCGGGCTGCGGTCGGGCACCGTCGTCGACCTGGATGATGCCGAGGCCTCTATCCGGGCCACCGTCGAGGCGGCGGAACAAATGGCCGGCGAAAACATCCAGGGCGTGGTCGTCAACGTTTCCGGCGGCCAGCCCCTGTCGCGGCTCATCGCCTATGAGATTTCCATCGCCGGGCACGAAATCGGCGACGCCGATCTGCGCCGCATCCTCGATCCGTCGGTGTTGAAAAACGGCTTGGCCCGCGAGCGCGAGCTGATTCATACCATCCCAGTCGGATACTCCATCGACGGCAACCGGGGCGTGCGCGATCCCCGCGGCATGTACGGCGAGCGCCTGGGCGTCAACATGCACGTCATCAGCGCGCTGAGCGGTCCGTTGCGCAATATCGAAACCAGCGTCCAGCGGTGCCACTTGGGAATTGAGGACAAGGTCGTTTCCGCCTATGCCTCGGGACTTGCTGCCCTGGTCGAGGACGAAATTCAGCTTGGCGTCACCTGCATCGACATGGGCGGCGGCACCACGTCCATCGCCGTCTTCTTCGATGGCGAACTGGTGCACACGGATTCGATCGCCGTCGGCGGGGTCCACGTCACCAACGACATCGCCCGCGGGCTGTCGACCCCCCTGGCCCATGCCGAGCGCATGAAGACCCTTTACGGCGGCGCCTTGCCGTCTTCGTCCGACGACCGCGAAATCATCAAGGTACCCTTGGTCGGCGAGGACAAGGAGGCCGACGCAAGCCAGGTGCCGCGCTCTATGTTGGTCAGCATCATCCGGCCGCGCGTCGAGGAGACCCTGGAGATGGTCCGCGACCGCCTCAAGGCCGCCGGCTTCGACAAGGTCGCCGGCCGGTGCGTAGTTTTGACCGGCGGCGCCAGCCAGCTCCCCGGGGTCCGCGAACTGGCCGCCGACATCATCGACAAGCAGGTCCGCATGGGCCGCCCCAAGGCCATCGAGGGCCTGGCCGAAGCCGCCGCCGGGCCCGCCTTCGCCACTGTCACGGGCTTGTTGCATTACGCTGTCAACAACAAGGCCGAGGCGCCTTCCGCCGCCTACTGCCCGCCCGAAGAACAGGCCGGGCGCCGCTTCGGGCGTCTCGGACAATGGTTAAGAGAGAACTTTTGATGAGCAAATTGTTTGCACCCTTAACGCCTAACAACGAGATGCCGCCTGTTGGCGTTTTCGATTCAACCGCGGCCGGCCCCGGGTTGGTGCCGCCGCATTCGCACTTTCAAGTCGGCTAAAATTAAGGAGGTCACCATGAGTATCAACCTTAACGTACCGGAACAAAGCGGCACGCAACAATTGAAACCGAAACTGACCGTCATCGGCGTCGGCGGCGCCGGGGGCAACGCCGTCAACAACATGATCAACTCCGAATTGGAGGGCGTCGACTTCGTTGTCGCCAACACCGACGCGCAGGCGCTGGCGCAATCGAAAACCGAGCGCCGTATCCAACTGGGGGCTAGCATCACCCAAGGTCTCGGCGCCGGGTCGCGGCCCGAAGTCGGCCGCGCCGCGGCGGAAGAGGCGATCGAGGAAATCATCGCCGAACTAGACGGCGCCAACATGATGTTCATCGCCGCCGGCATGGGCGGCGGCACCGGCACCGGCGGCGCGCCGGTGATCGCCCGGGCGGCCAAGGAACATGGCATCCTCACCGTCGGCGTGGTCACCAAGCCCTTCCAGTTCGAGGGCAGCCACCGGATGACCCAGGCCGAAGCCGGGATCGAGGAGCTGGAGCAGTTCGTCGATACGCTGATCGTCATCCCCAACCAGAACCTGTTCCGCATCGCCAACGAAAAGACCACCTTCGCCGATGCCTTCGCGATGGCCGACGAGGTGCTGTACTCGGGTGTGCGCGGGGTCACCGACCTGATGGTGATGCCGGGCCTGATCAACCTCGACTTCGCCGATATCCGCTCGGTGATGAGCGAAATGGGCAAGGCGATGATGGGCACCGGCGAAGCCGAAGGCGAACGCCGCGCCCTGGATGCGGCGGAAGCGGCGATCGCCAACCCGCTGCTCGACGATTCGTCGATGAAGGGGGCGAAGGGCGTTCTCATCAATATCACCGGCGGCATGGACATCACGCTGTTCGAGGTCGACGAAGCCGCCAACCGTATCCGCGCCGAGGTCGACCAGGACGCCTATATCATCGTCGGCTCGGCCTTCGATGAGAGCCTGGACGGCATCATGCGGGTCTCGGTCGTGGCCACCGGCATCGACGCCGATGTGATGCAGATGCCGTTGCCGACAATGCTGCACCTGGCCGAGCGGCTCGATTACTCCGAACCACGGCCCGAACCGGCGAGGGTCGAGGTCGAAGCCGGTCCCGATCCCGAAGTGGAAGCCGAAGAGGCCCCGGGATTCGAAGCAGAATCCGAAGCCGATGACGGTTGGCAAGCGGAGATCGCGGCCGAGGCCGAGACCTATGCCGGCGCCGAACTGCCGGCGGAAATGGCTGCTGACGACACCGAGGAATCGATTGGCGAATCGGAAGACTTGGACGAGGAGGCCGAACCGGAAACGCCGCCGGCGGCGATGCCGTCGGTCAACGCCGAGGATGCCTTCATTCCGCCGCAACCGGCTTCGGCCACCGAAGACAAGATCGGTGACGGCGGCGAGGCAACCGCCGGAGAGGCCCCGGAAACGGATTCCGAGGCCGAGGAGTCCGGGGAGGAAGAGTCAGAACAGGCGCCGGCCCCGTCAAGGGTGAGCCTTTTCGAACGGGTCACCGGCTCCAGCCGCAAGGTCTTCGGCAAGAAGTCCCCGGAACCGGTTGAAACCTCGGAAGCCCCGGAAGTTTCTGAAAACAAGGAAATTTCGGCGACCGAAGAGGCCCCGGAACAAGACCCGGACCCGAACGGTGCCGGCATCGAGGAGGCTTCGGAGACGGGCGGAAACGAGCTCGGCGGCCTGGACCCGGAAGACCGGTTTCCGGCCAGCGAACCCGACGACGATCTGCTCGATATTCCGGCCTTTCTCCGCCGTCAGGCCAACTGAGCCGACGTTGGTTAACGGCTTATTAAGAAAGGCTAAAAGCGCGAAACAAACGGAAACAAAGAGTGATTTGAGTGACTTCGGGGATGTTGTTAAACACATCCTTGGAAGCCGCTTGAATCTTTCGCCTTTCGGCTTTGGGGGATGAGGAAGGGCCGACCGTCGAAGACCCGATCCGCATCGGCAACAACAAGAACCGCGGAGTGTTATGGGGATTTCTAAAAACATCCGGACGATTAAAGACCAGGCCCCGCCCCGGAAATCCGCCCCGGATTCGATGCCTGAGTCCCGGGGCACGGTCAAGCAACGGACCCTGAAAACCTCCATCGATTGTTCCGGCATTGGGCTCCACTCCGGGGTCAAGGTTTCGATGCCCTTGACCCCCGCCGACGCCAACAACGGCATTAGCTTCAAACGCACCGACATTGCCGGCGGCGGCGCCTTGATTCC
>PTLK01000017.1 GCA_002938075.1 Alphaproteobacteria bacterium MarineAlpha3_Bin3 | reverse complement strand
GGCGACGGCGCCGCCTCGGGCACGGTCGACCTGCCGCGCTGGCGCATCGACGTCAAGGGCCACGTGCAACTGGGGCAGAACGTCCTGGCGGCGCTGTTGGCCGCGAGAACCCGCACCAACGTCACCCAGGCAGTGCCGTTTACCGTCCGCGGCCGGCTCGACTCGCCGACCATCAACCTGGACACCTCGAAGCTGCCCGGCGGCGCCCTGCCCATTCCGGGCATCGATAAGCTGTTGAAGAAGGCGCCCAAGGGCATCGGCAACATCCTTCAGGGCATTCTCGACGGCGGCTTTCCCCAACAGGGAAGCGGCAGCACGACCGCAAGCCCGCCTCCGCCGCCGGCCTCGGAACCGCCGCCACCGCAGCCACAGCCCCAGCAACGCCGAATCAGGCCCGAGGATCTGCTCAAGGAACTGTTCCGCCGCCGTTAACGGGGGCGCCCGGTCAATCCGCGCCGCCAATTCCCGCCGGTGCCTTGTTTTCCAGCACGAATACCCTGATGGCGCTCGACAGGTTGCCCGATGCGCCGCCGGAAAGGCCCTCCGTACGCCGGCGGTCGATGTCGGCGATCAGGGCGTTCACCGACAGCCCGCGGCCCCTGGCGATGGCCTTCAGCGCCCGCCAGAAGGCCTCTTCTAGCGACACGCTGGTGGCGTGGCCCTGGATGACCACCGAGCGCTTGCGGATACGGGATTCAGCCAGGAAGAGGGCGCTCATTGTGCTCCCCCGGGCGCCGCCCCGGCTTTTTTCTTGTTCTTTTTGCCCGTCCCGGACCGCCGGGCCGCCTCCCAGGCGCGGACCGCCCATTGGCAGAGTTCGCCCGGGTCCTCCAGGACATTGGGCGGCACCTCCCAATAAGACATCTTGACCGGTTCCTTGCGGTCTTTCTTCTCGTAAAAAAAGGGTCCCATGCCCCGGTCTTCGAAATCGGCCTGGTTTTGTTCGTCGGCCTTCAGGTAGAGAACGTCATCGGCGATCAGGGCGAACATGGTGCCGTCCCGAAACAGCCCGCCGCCGCCGAACATCCGCTTCGCCGTGACCGGCCCGAAAGGTTCCAGTTGATCTACAAGGTATTCGCGGAAATTGGGGCTCATGGTCATCGGCGGGCCTCTTAAAGCAGGTGCTGGCCCAGCATCAGCGCCGCCATGCCCAACAGGATCACCCCCGAGACCCGGTTGACGGCGTGCATGGTCTCGGGCCGGCCGAGCCACCGGCGCACCCCGTCGGCGGCCAGCGCCATCGGCGCCTGCCAAAGGATGTTGAGGGCGATCAACAGCGCCGACAAGGCGATCAGTTGGGTGGTGACGTCGCCGGCCTCGGGGTTGACGAAGTTCGGCAGCAGGGCCAGAAACCACAAGATGACCTTGGGGTTGAGGATGTTGCAGAGCGCCGCTTCCCGGCACGCACGGGCGGCGCCCGCGGGCGCTGCCCCGATTTCGACCTCGAGCCCGCCTACGCCCCGGAGGCTTTGGATGCCGAGCCACGCCAGGTACACGGCGCCGATGACCGTCAGGCCCTGGAACAGCACCGGTGAAGAGGCGACCAGCAGCGAAATGCCGGCGACCGCCAGCGCCGTGTGGACGAGCAGGCCCAGTTGCACGCCGGACACCGCCGCCAGGCCGGTGCCCCGGCCGCCGGTCAGGGCATGGCGCAGGATGACGATGGTGTCCGGGCCCGGCGAGACGATGATGGCGACGGCGGCGACGATGAAACCGCCGAGGAGCGTGGGGTCGATGGGGATCATCCGAGCGCGCCCAGGAAGCGGACGATGGCGCCGATCGCCGATCGCCAGTTCCCATCCTCGGTCAGCCCCGACGCCTGGCGCGGCTTGAAGCCGTGATCGCCGTCTTCGAGCCAGTGAACGGAAATGGCCGGCGACAAGGCATACCCGGCGACGTCCTCGGCATTGCCCAAGGTGTCCCGGGCGCCCTGGCAGATGAGCGCCGGGGTTTTTAAGTTTTCCAGGTGGGCCAGCCGGTCCGGGTTCATCGGCCTGCCCGGCCCGTGGAACGGATAGCCGAGGCAGACCAGGCCCCGGACCCCGGTCCCCGCGTCCTCCATTTCGGCGGCGATCATCGAGGCGATGCGCCCGCCCATGGACTTGCCGCCGATGACCAGCCCGTCGCCGCCCAACTCCCCGATCACCGCCCGCCAGGTGTCGAGCAGGACATGGGCCCGGTCGGGGGGCTTTTTGGTGCCCGTCCGGCGACGCTCGGCCATGTAGGGAAATTCGAAGCGGGCGGCGCGGTAGCCTTCCGCCGCCAGCTCCTCGGCAAACGCCGCCATGAAGGTTGAGTCCATGGGCGCCCCGGCGCCATGCGCCAGCACGATGGTCAAGGGCGCGTCATCGGGGCCGTCGAGGAGGAGGGGGGGAGACTCCATGGTCCTTATCGTACGAGGGTGCCCCTCAGCCGTCGTGGATGGGCTGGTATACGAACTCGGAGAAGAAGTTATTGCCCTTGTCGTCGACGACGATGAAGGCGGGGAAGTTCTCGACCTCGATCTTCCAGATCGCCTCCATGCCCAGTTCCTCGTATTCGACCACTTCCACTTTGCGGATGCAGTCCTGCGCGAGGCGCGCCGCCGGGCCGCCGATGGAGCCCAGGTAAAAGCCGCCGTTGTTCTTGCACGCCTCGGTCACCGCCTTCGAGCGGTTGCCCTTGGCCAGCATGACCATGGAGCCGCCGGCGGCCTGGAGCTGATCGACGTAAGAATCCATGCGCCCCGCCGTCGTCGGGCCGAAGGACCCGGACGCCATGCCTTGCGGCGTTTTCGCCGGGCCGGCGTAATAGACGCCGTGGTTTTTGAAATAATCCGGCAGGCCCTCGCCGGCATCGAGCCGTTCCTTCAGCTTCGCGTGCGCGATGTCGCGGGCGACGATGATCGGGCCCGAGAGCGACAACCGGGTCTTCACCGGGTATCGGGTCAAATCGGCGAGGATGTCGGCCATCGGCCGGTTGAGGTCGATCTCGACCATCTCGCCGCCGAGAGCCTGGTCGGTGATCTCAGGCATGTGCTTCGACGGGTCGGTTTCGAGTTGTTCCAGGAACACGCCGTCGGCGGTGATCTTGCCCAGCGCCTGGCGGTCGGCCGAGCATGACACGCCGATGCCGACGGGGCACGAGGCGCCGTGGCGCGGCAGGCGGATGACGCGGACGTCGTGGCAGAAGTACTTACCGCCGAACTGCGCGCCGATGCCCATGTCGCGGGTCAGCTCGTGGATCTTTTCCTCCCATTCGGGGTCGCGGAAGGCCTGTCCGAATTCGTTGCCCGCCGTCGGCAGGCTGTCGAGGTAATGGCAACTGGCGAGCTTCACCGTCTTCAGGTTCATCTCGGCCGACGTGCCGCCGATGACCACGACCAGGTGATAAGGCGGGCACGCCGCGGTGCCGAGCGTGCGCACCTTTTCGTCGAGGAACCGGAGCAGGCTTTCGGGGTTCAAAAGTGCCTTGGTCTCCTGGTAGAGGAAAGTCTTGTTGGCCGAACCGCCTCCCTTGGCGATAAACAGGAACTTATAGGCATCCCCCTCGTCGGCGTAGATTTCGATCTGCGCCGGCAGGTTGTTGCCGGTGTTGGCTTCGGTGAACAGGTCCAAGGGCGCCACCTGGCTGTAGCGCAGGTTGGTCTCGGTGAAGGTCTTGAGCACCCCTTCCGACAGCGCCGCCTCGTCGCCGCCGCCGGTCCACACGTTGGCGCCCTTCTTGCCCATGATGATGGCGGTGCCGGTGTCCTGACACATGGGCAGCACGCCGCCGGCGGCGATGTTGGCGTTCTTGAGCAGGTCCAGGGCGACGAAGCGGTCGTTGTCGGACGCCTCCGGGTCATCGAGGATCTTGGCCAACTGGTCCAGGTGCCGGGGCCTGAGAAGGTGCGAGATGTCCTTGAACGCCTCCGCCGTCAACAGGGTCAGGGCTTGGGGGTCCACCTTGAGCACCGTTTCGCCCTCGAAGGTGGTGGTCGAAACATGGTCGCCGGTCAACTTGCGCCACGGCGTATCCTCGGCGGCCAAGGGGAACATCGGGTAATGAACGTAGTCGCTCATGGTTTTTCCCTCCCGCCTATACACATAGCGCCAAGCGGCAACCGTTCAAGCCGGGGGCCCAGGGCTGCCCGGCCCTGGGCGTACAGTGGGCGTTCAGTTTTTTTTGCGGAATGCGTCAAGCGCGATGACTTCGCCCGTTCCCTTGCCGACGCTGGACGAAGGCAGGTCCTGTTCGATGTTCAGGTCGGCCGTGTCGAGGTCGAAATTCTGGGCCGCCGACGTGTCGAGCTCGATTTCCCCTTCCGGTTCGCCGGCCATCTTCAACTGCAGGCCGAAGTTCACCGATGGGTCGGCGAAGGAAACCACCGCGGCGAAGGGAATGCGGAGCCTTTCGGGCTTGCCGTTGAAGCGCAGCGTCACCCAAAGGGCGTCCTCGTTGATGACCAGATCCTCAAACTGGTGCTGCAGGACGATGGTCATTTCCTCCGGGTTCTCGGCCTTCAGGTAGCTGGGGATTTCGATGCCGTCGGCGTCGGTGCGGTAGGTGATGTAGAAATGGTGATCGCCTGGCAGGCCGTTTTCGGCGGCGAAATCGAGCGTGCGCCGGATGACGCCGCGCAGCGCATCCTCGATCCATGTGTCATAACGGAGCGGATCGTCTGTCATGGCTTTCCTTTTAGCGCGTCACGGAAGGTTAAGCCAGCACTGAAAAGCCGAAAAAAACCCTAAAACGGCTTGGCATACGGTCGCCGAGGGCGGTGGCGGGAAAGGCAAAAATAAAGTGGGAGGCTTCTGTTGCCAGGCGCCTCCCGAACCCCGCCTCGGCCAGCTCAAGGGCCGGGGACTTAAAATCGGATCATCCGACCGCGTTAAGCGGCAAGACGAGCCTGAGCATAGTTATCATTAGCAACTATTGCTTTTGGCCCGATAACGGTGGTGCCATGCCGAGCGAAAATTCAACCTTTATCACGCACGTCGATCCTGTTTCGCCCCCGCGAATTCCCTCCCGATTGGGTGGGAGGGAAAGGAATTGGTGGAGGCGCCGGGTACTGCCCCCGGGTCCGTAACGCTTATTCCGTCAAACGTTTATCGCCATAACCGGTAAACCGGCACCCCTAATATAGTGATTCCAGAGGGGTTTTCGCAAGGGCGGGCGGTGTGAGGCCCGGATCAAAGGGGATTCAAGAGGATTTGAGGAGGCTTTGCACCGGCGCCGGCTCGGGGTAAAATCAGCGATTCCCCGGTTTCGGAGGCGTGTAACGGACCTTCCATGAAGCAATACCTCGACCTGCTCCGTCACATCCGGACCGAAGGCGTCTTCAAGGGCGACCGCACCGGCACCGGCACCGAGAGCGTCTTCGGCTATCAGATGCGGATCGACCTGGGCGCCGGCTTCCCGCTGCTGACGACCAAGAAGTTGCACCTGAAATCCATCATCCACGAGCTTTTGTGGTTTCTCACCGGCGACACCAACGTCAAGGCGCTGAACGACGAGGGCGTCACAATCTGGGACGATTGGGCCGACGAGAACGGCGAATTGGGTCCCGTCTACGGCCATCAGTGGCGGTCGTGGCTGGCAACCGACGGTCGCGGTATCGACCAGATAACGGGCGTCATCGAATCGATCAAAACCGACCCCAATTCGCGGCGCCACATCGTCAGCGCCTGGAACCCGGCCGATGTCGAAAAGATGGCGCTGCCGCCGTGCCACTGTCTGTTTCAGTTCTATGTCCTTGACGGTCACCTGTCGTGCCAGCTCTACCAGCGCAGCGCCGACGTGTTCCTGGGCGTGCCGTTCAACATCGCGTCCTATGCATTGCTGACAATAATGGTGGCCCAGGTGACAGATTTGCAGCCCGGCGACCTCGTCCACACCTTCGGCGACGCGCACCTCTACGCCAACCACATCGAACAGGCCGACATCCAGCTTTCCCGCCAGCTGCGGACACTGCCGACCATGACCCTCAATGCGGACATCACCGACATCTTCGGCTTCACCTACGGCGATTTCACGCTCGAAGGCTACCAGCCCCACCCCCATATCGCGGCGCCGATCGCCGTTTGAGGCGGGCGGCTTGTCCATGCGCTTATCCCTGATCGTCGCCATGGCCAAAAACCGGACCATCGGGCTCGACGGCGCCATGCCTTGGCATGTCCCTGAAGACCTGAAGTTCTTTAAGCGGGTGACCATGGGCCACCCGGTGATCATGGGCCGCAAGACGTATCAGTCGATCGGCGCCGCGCTGCCGGGGCGGACCAACATCGTCGTCACCCGCAACAAGGACTTCGAGGCCGCCGACGCCGACGTCGTCTATGACCTGTCGGAGGCGTTGACCAAGGCCAAGGCGACCGAAGAGCTTTGGCGCCCGGACGGCGGGAGGGAAGAGATTTTTGTCATCGGCGGCGCCGATATCTACGGCCAGGCTCTGCCAGAGGCTCAGCGCATCTACATGACCGAGGTCCACCAGGAGCATCCGGGCGACGCCTTCTTCCCCGAACTGGCCGAGGGCGAGTGGAAAGAAACCGACCGCCAGGACCGTGACCCCGAAACCCCCGGCGGCTCGGCTTACAGTTTGGTGATTCTCGACCGGGTGGGCGGCTAATACTTCGGCGCCGGTTCCATCATCAGTGCGTCCTTTTCCGGCTCGACTATTTTTCCGGTTCGCCTATTTCACCCATGGCCCCGGCGGCATCGGGGTGACTTTGGCCATCGGGGCGGGCGGCTTCGGCGTCTCCGGGACGCCAAAACAGTCGATGGATATCCACCATTCCCGCTGATAGGGCTCAGCGCGCTCAGGCGTACCTTGCCGTCTTTCTTGGCTTCCGGCCCTGATTCGGCGCCGTCGACCATGCCGACGACGATGGTGATGACGCACAGGACGTTGTTCCTGAACAGCGCGAAGACCTCGCGCCCGTGCGTCGATTTTCGGCAAAGCGTCCGGTTTCGGCGTTTTCCGTCCAGCCGCCGGCGTTCAGCGCCGCCATCACCTTTGTCCGCATGTCGGTCAACGACTCGATGCCGAAACCTTCCATGTGGGCCCCGGTGCCCATGGTCAACAGCCGGCACACGTGGCCTTCGATGTTGTTGTCGTTTTTCGGGAATTCGACTTCAAGGCGGCGGAAACCGGGGCCGAAGGGCAGGCGTTGTTCGAGCGCCAGGCGGACCCGCTGGCAGTCCTCGGGTGCCAATGGCTTAGCCGGTTCGGTGGCGGCCGTGGCGGCCGTGAGGACGGCGATGACCGCCCCTGCCCCGAAGCCCGTCACCATGCGGCGAAGATTCGCAACCATGGTCCGAATGGTAGGCGAAAAGTACGCACCACCCAAGCGGGCCATGAGCCCGGGGCCGGTCAGGCGGGATACCCGGGGCCGGTCAGGCAGGACGAAGGCGGCTACTGAATGACGATTTTCGGCGCCGAGGCGGCCTCGTCGGAAGGGGAATGCTCGATCTTTTCCCACACCTTGTCGGCGATCGCGCGGTAGGTCAGGGCGTGTTCGCTTTCCGGCTCCGAGACGACGATCGGCCGGCCACCGTCGGAGGTCTCGCGGATGATGATGTCGAGGGGGATTTCACCGAGGAAATCTATACCCAGACGGTCGGCCTCGATCTTGGCGCCGCCGTGGCTGAAGATTTCCGAGCGTTCGCCGCATTTGGGGCAGGTGAAGTAGCTCATATTCTCGATCAGGCCGAACACCGGTACGCCAACCTTGCGGAACATATTGAGCCCCTTGCGGGCGTCCATGAGGGCGATGTCCTGCGGCGTCGAGATGATCACCGCGCCGGTCAGCGGCACCTTTTGGGCCAAGGTCAAATGGATGTCGCCGGTTCCCGGCGGCATGTCAACCACCATGATGTCAAGTTCCCCCCAACTGACGTCGCGCATCATCTGCTCCAAGGCGGATTGTACCATCGGCCCGCGCCAGATCATCGGCGTGTCCTCTTCGACCAGGAAGCCCATGGACATCACCTTGATGCCGTAATTCTCCATGGCGGCGAGCGTCGTGCCGTCGGACGACGACGGCTGTCCGGTAATGCCCATCATCCGGGGCATCGACGGCCCATAGATATCGGCATCCAAAAGCCCGGTCTTGTGCCCGCCGGCGGCCAGCCCCAGGGCCAGGTTGACGGCGGTGGTCGACTTGCCGACCCCGCCCTTGCCGCTGGCCACTGCGACGATGGCGGCGACGCCCGGCAGCAACGCCGGCGTCGGTCCGCCGGGGGCGCCGCCATGGTCCAAGGGCGGCTTCCCACTCGGGGACGGCTGTCCCTGGCCGGGCCCCTGGGCCGACCGGTCGGCGGTCAGCACCACCGTGGCCGAGATCACCCCACCCAGGTCATGGACCACTTCCTCGGCTTCCTTTCGCAAGGGTTCCCGCCCGGCGCCCTTGTCCGGATCGACCTCAATAGCGAAGGCGACGTGCCCATCCTTGGTCTGCAGGCCCCTGATCATGCCGGCGCTGACGATGTCCTTGCCGCTGTCCGGGTCGATTACTTTCTTGAGAGAATCAAGAATTTGTTGTTCGCTAACACCAGCCATCCTTGAAATCTCCGTGTCATAATCATATCTAACCGGTCCTTGCCCATCGTCTGCGTTGCGAAGGGGCCGGTGCTGCCTTATAAGGCAACCAAGTCCGTAATAGGAAGTAACCCACGAAACCGTAATTACAAGGTTTCATATTCAATGGACTGTAAATTAAGGGACGTATAAACATGCCGTGGAAAAAACCAGGCGGTGGTGACGGCCAAGGCCCTTGGGGCGGCGGCGGACCATCGGGACCCGCACCCCCCGACATCGAGGAGATGCTGCGCCGCGGCCAGGACCGCTTTAAAAAATTTCTGCCGTCGGGCGGCAGCGGCATGCGGGGGCTTATCCTGATCGTGCTGGCGGTGGCCGCGCTTTGGGCTGGCAGCGGCTTTTACCGGGTGCAGCCGGGCGAGCAGGGCGTCGAACTGTTGTTCGGGCGATTCATCAAGCTGACGACACCGGGCCTGAATTATTGGTTTCCAAGGCCCATCGGCGAGGTGCTGAAACCCAATGTCGAGCGCACCAACACCATCACCATCGGGTTCCGGGGCCTCGGCGAAGGCAGCCGCGGCGCCGGCAATCGCGACGTGCCTCAGGAAAGCCTGATGCTGACCGGCGACCAGAACATCATCGACATCAATTTCGTCGTCCAGTGGCGGATCAAGAACGCCGCCAACTTCCTGTTCAACATCCGCGATCCCGAGACGACGATGAAAATCTCCGCCGAAAGCGCGATGCGCGAGATCATCGGCCAGACGACACTGGACGATGCCACCACCGGCAAGCGGCAGCAGGTGCAGCAGCAAACGAGGGAACTGTTGCAGCAGATTCTCGATGATTACGGCGCCGGCGTCGTCATCGCCGAGATTCAACTGCAAAAGGCCGACCCGCCGGCCCAGGTCATCGACGCCTTCCACGACGTGCAGCGCGCGCGCCAGGACCAGGAACGCTCCGTCAACGAGGCCCAGGCCTATAAGAACGACATCGTGCCCAAGGCCAAGGGCAAGGCCCAGACGATGATCCAGGCGGCGACCGCCTATAAGGTAAAGGTCACCAAGGAAGCCGAAGGCGAGGCCAAGCGTTTCCTGTCGGTCTACGAGACCTATAAAAACGCCAAGGACGTGACTATCCGGCGCCTGTTCCTGGAACGCATGCAGGAAGTGCTGAAGAAGTCCGAGAAGGTGATCATCGACAAGGGCCAGGGCGGCACCGGGGTCATCCCCTACCTGGCGCTGCCGGAGTTGCGGAAACGCCAGGAAGGGGCAAGCCAATGAACAAACCCTTCCTCGCCGTTTTCGGCCTGATTATCGTCGTCGTAGGCGTTACCGCCTATGGCGCGCTGTTTACCGTGCACCAGACGCAGCAGGCGCTGATCCTGCAACTGGGCAACCCAATCAGAACGGTGCCGGAACCGGGCCTGCATTTTAAACTGCCCTTCATTCAGAACATCGAATTTTACGACAGCCGCATCCTCGATCTCGACCCGCCGGTGCAGGAAGTGATCCTGTTAGACCAGAAACGCATAAACGTCGATGCCTTCGCCCGGTACAAGATCGTCAATCCGCTGGAATTCCGCAAAAGGGCGGTCACCAACCAGAACTTCCGCCAGGTCTTCGGCAACCGGCTGAACGCCGCCATCCGGGCCGAGATCGGCAAGATCCTGCTGGGCGACATGCTGACCGAAAAGCGGTCCCAGGTGATGGATGTCATCTCCCGGCATATGAAGGCCCAGGCCGCCGAGTTCGGCACTGAGGTGATCGATGTGCGCATCGGCCGCACCGACCTGCCCGAGGCCACGGCGCAGGCGGTCTATAACCGCATGCGCTCCGACCGTGTCGCCCACGCGGCAAAGCTTCGCGCCGAAGGCGAGGAGCAAAAGCTGAAGATTCAGGCCATCGCCGACAAGGACCGCACCATCATCATCGCCGAGGCCCAGCGCGAATCGGAAATCCTGCGCGGCCAGGGCGAGGGCGAACGCAACCAAATCCTCGGCGAGGCTTTCGGCCAGGACCCGGAGTTCTTCGATTTCTACCGGTCCATGGAAGCCTACGGCGAGGCCTTGGGTGAAGGCACGACGATGGTGCTGAGCCCGGATTCGGAATTCTTCCGCTTCTTCGGCACCGTCAAGAAAAAGAAATAAGGCCGCCCAGCCGGCTACGGTCCCGGATGGGACGGCAATGGTTGATCTGATCACTGCCCTCGGTCTTGCCATCACCATCGAGGGAATCGCCTATGCGCTATTTCCCGACGCCATGAAGAAAATGATGGCCAAGGTGTTGGCCCTGCCGTCGGCCAATATCCGGGCCGCCGGACTGGCGGCGGCGGCAGCCGGGATTTTCATCTTGTGGCTGGTCCGCGGGTGAAATGCCCCGCCATTGCCCAAAAGCGGCCATCGTTCGACCATATTTTTAGGGCTTGCTCGCCCACACCGCGCTGGAATTCGGCGGCTCAGAGGATTACATTTCAGGGTAAGGACATCGCTCCGGCCCGAGATCAAAAGGAAACGATAAAACATGACCAACCTTGTCCCCGTCATGGCCCCTGTCCGGCCGTTCTGGAACTGGTTCCTGGCCCCCGTTCTGGCCTTGGCCCTGATGGCGGTTTCGGGCGCCGCCGACGCCAAGACGGTGCCGGACAGCTTCGCCGACCTGGCCCAGGAACTGCTGCCGTCGGTGGTCAACATCTCGACCACCCAGGTCATCGAAGGCCGCGCCGGCATGAAATTGCCGAAGCTTCCACCGGGGTCGCCGTTCGAGGATTTCTTCAAGGAGTTCTTCGACCACAACCAGCCCGAAAAACGTTCGCGCCGGGCGACGTCGCTGGGGTCCGGGTTCATCGTCGGTGCCGAGGGCTACGTGGTCACCAACAACCACGTCATCCAGGACGCCGAAGAGATCACCGTCATCCTGCACGACAACACGCGGCTCAAGGCCGAATTGGTCGGCCGCGACAAAAGGACCGATATCGCGGTTCTCAAGGTCAAGCCCAAATCCAAGCTTACGGCGGTGAAATTCGGCGATTCCGATTCCGCCCGGGTCGGCGATTGGGTGATGGCCATCGGCAACCCCTTCGGCCTTGGCGGCACCGTGACCGCCGGCATCATTTCCGCCCGCGGCCGCGACATCAACGCCGGCCCCTATGACGATTTCATCCAGACCGACGCGTCGATCAACCGCGGCAATTCGGGCGGCCCGATGTTCAATCTGAAGGGACGGGTGATTGGCATCAACACCGCCATCTTCTCGCCCTCGGGCGGCAGCGTCGGCATCGGTTTCGCCATTCCGTCTTCGGTCGCCGGCCCGGTGATCAAGCAACTGGTCAAGCACGGCCAAGTGCGCCGCGGCTGGCTTGGCGTTCACATCCAGGCGGTGACCGAGGAAATCGCCGAGACCCTGGGCCTGAAGGAAGCCTCGGGCGCCCTGGTCGCCAGCGTCATTCCCGATGGGCCGGCGGAAAAGGCGAAGATGAAGGCCGGCGACGTCATCCTCAAGTTCGACGGCAGAGAAGTCAGCAAAATGCGCCGCCTGCCGCGCATGGTCGCCGACACCGAGGTCGGCAAGTCCGTGGACATCTTGGTGTGGCGCGGCAACAAGAAGGTCACGCTCAAGGCCAAGGTCGAGGAACTCGGCGAAACGCCGGCGGAAGTCGCGGCCAAGACCCCCGGATCCAGGAAAGGCAGCGAAAGCACCATCGACGCTCTGGGGCTCCGGCTTTCTTCCATCACGGCGAAGCTCAAGAGCAAGTATTCGCTGGGCAAGGACCTCAAGGGCGTCGTCGTCACCAAGGTCACCGAGAGCGGCCCGGCGGCGGAAAAGGGCATCCGCCCCGGCGACGTGATCGTCGAAATCAGCCAGCAAGAGGTTACCGAACCGGCCGATATCGAGAAAAAGGTTGCCGAGGCCGAAAAAGCCGGCCGAAAATCGGTTTTGCTGCTGCTCGAAGGCCAGGGGGGGCTGCGCTTCGTCGCCATCCGTATCACCAAGGGTTAATTAATACTCGCCGGGTCCTAGGCGTCCCCCTGGGCGTCCGTTTTTTACCTGGCGAATTCGTCCCGCCGGTATCCCTGCATGTATAACGCCGCCGTCAGGCCGCACGCCTCGATGCGCGCCCGGGCGGCCTCCCTGGCGACCGGCTTGCCCCGGTAGGCGATGCCCAGCCCGGCGGCCCGGATCATCGGCGCGTCGTTGGCGCCGTCGCCGATGGCCAGCGTCCGGGCAAGGGAAATTTGGCGTTCGGCGGACAGACCCGTCAGCGTCTCGAGCTTGGCCTCGGGGCCGAGGATGGGCTCGATGACGCGCCCCGTCAGGCGGCCGTCGGCGATCTCGAACCGGTTGCTCCTGGTTTCGTCGAACCCGGCCATGGCCGCCACCGGCTCGGTGAAAAACCCGAACCCCCCCGACACCAGGACCGTATGGACGCCGTTCCCGGCCATGGTCCTGACCAGGGTTTCGGCGCCGGGGCTCAACGCCACCGCGGCCAGGGTTACCTCGAGCGCCCCTTGCTCAAGCCCCTCGAGCATCGCCACGCGCTCCTTCAACGCCTCGGCGAAGTCGATCTCGCCCTGCATGGCGCGTTCGGTGATGGCGGCGGTGTCTTCCTTGCGGCCCGCCCGCGCCGCCAACTCGTCCAGGGTTTCGGTGGTGATGATGGTGCAATCCATGTCGGCGACGAGAAGCGATTTCCGCCGCCCGGCGGCGGGCTGCGCCAACAGGTCCACCGCCGCCCCCGACAGGGCCTCGCGCACGGCTGTTTCCGCGGCTTGCGGATTGGCGCCAGAAAAAGGGATATCGCAGGCTTCGCCCGGTGAAAGCCAGTCCGCTTCGCCCGCTTCAACGCCCATAACCTTGAGCGCCTTGGCAACAGAGGCGACAATGGTTTCATCCAGTCCGCCGGCCGGGGCAATCAGGGTCAGGACTGTTTCCACAGGGGGACTCATTCAAGGGTTGGGTCCAAACGAATCGAAAGATTGCCGGGACAGTGACCGATTTAAACCCCGTTGTCATCATCGCCGGGCCGACGGCCAGCGGCAAATCGGCCCTGGCGCTCGATGTCGCCGGGGAATTTTCCGGCACCGTCATCAACGCCGACAGCATGCAGGTGTACGAGGACTTATCCGTGCTGACGGTGCGCCCCGGCAAGGCGGAAAAAGCGGCGGTCCCGCACCGGCTGTTCGGGGTGCTGCCGGCGTCGGAAGGTTGTTCGGCCGGGCGCTGGCTGAAGATGGCGGCGGGGGAAATCGAGGCCGCCTGGGTCGACGGCCGGCTGCCGGTGATGGTTGGCGGCACCGGGCTTTATCTCAAGGTCCTCACCGAAGGGCTGGCCGAAATTCCCGACATTGCCGACGAATTCAACGAACAGGCGAACGATCTTTATGACCGGCTCGGCGGCGAGGCGTTCAAGACCGAACTGGCGAAGCTCGACCCGGTGGCCGCGATAAGCCTTCCCGCCGGCGACAGCCAGCGCCTGAAAAGGGCAATGGCGGTGGTCCGTGCGACGGGCCGGGCACTGGCCGATTGGCAGGGCGAACAGGCTACAGGCCCTGCCGTCGCCGCCCGCTTCGCCACCATTACCCTGATCCCTGGCCGCGATGACCTGTACGCCGCCATCGACGCCCGCTTCGACGCCATGATGGCGCGAGGCGCCGTGGACGAGGTCAAGGCGCTGATTGCGAGGCGGCTTGATCCCAGGCTGCCGGCGATGAAGGCGCTGGGGGTGCCGGAGCTCGGCCGCCATTTGGCCGGCCAAACGACCCTGGAGGACGCCGCCCTGGCCGCCAAGCAGGCGACCCGCAACTTCGCCAAGCGGCAACTGACGTGGCTGCGCAACCAGGTCGCCGCCGATTGCGTCATCGAGGACGCCTACGGCCCCGAGGGCCGGGACAAGGCGTTTTCATTCGTCAGTGAGTTTTTGGCCGCCAGGGGCTAACCCCTCCCCTTCCTTCCAGGCTTCGCCGCTCATCGGTCGTTGTCTTCCAATCCCCGGCGCAGGCTCTCGAAATGGGCCGCCATGGCGTTTTTGGCCGCCCCCGGGTCGCCGGCGGCGATGGCGTCGTAAACCGGCTGGTGGTCGGCCTGCAGTCCGGTCCAGTCCTCCGGCCCGGGAAGATCTGTGAACCCGGTTTCGTGGAACCGCCCGAGCAGGTCCAGGATCACCTGCTCCAGGACCGGGTTGCCCGACGCCCGGGCGATGGCGGAATGGAAGTCGAGATTGACATCACCGCGCCGGTAGGCCTCCGGGGTCATGGTTTCAAGCATCCTCAGCGGACGGCCGATGGCCGCCAACTGGCCGCGCGAGGCATTGGCCGCCGCCAGCCCCGCTGCCTTGACCTCGACCGCCTCGCGGGCCTGCCAGATGTGCAGCAGTGTTTCGCGGCTGTCGGTCAGGCGCAGGACGCGAAGCTCGGCCGGGTGGGGAATGCGTTCGGCCCGAAGGTAGCGCCCGCCGCCGGGCCGGGATTCGACGATGCCCTGCATCTCCAGCGCCCGGAAGGCTTCGCGCAATACCGGGCGGCTGACCCGCCACTTTTCCTGCAGGGCGCGCTCGGTCGGGAAGCGGTCGCCGTTGGTCAATTGCCCGTTCTGCACCAGCGTGGCGATCTGTTCGATGATGGTCTCGTAAAGACGCACGCTTCGGACCGGCGTGAAAGCGTCGTCCGGGGAAATCGGCGCCGCTGTCTTCATCGAAAAAACCTCAAAAGTAAGTAAACTGGATAGCCCAATTTTGGAGAAGTTTGCCCAGAGATTTCCAGATTGTCAAATGGGATTTGGGGTTTCGGGGGAATTCAAGACTGAAAAAAGGCCCTTTGATGGGGATTTTTTTGGCTTATACGCAATAATTGGAAAGGTTTTTAGCAATAATCTTTCTAAATGTTCCGATTCTCTGTTGACCCGGTGTCCGCAAGTCATTAGGTTGCCGCCCTGTCCGTTCCCCAGAGGAGGGGCGGTAATAGAAGACAAAAGCCGAATTAAAGACAAAAGGACAAGGGCGATGGCAAACCAACAAATGACCGGTTCGGAAATCCTCCTGAAATGCCTGGTCGATCAGGACGTGACGGAGATCTTCGGTTATCCGGGCGGCGCCGTACTGCCGATCTATGACGCCATTTTCAATCAGAACGCGCTCCGCCACATCCTGGTCCGCCAGGAGGCCGGCGCCGTGCACGCGGCCGAGGGCTACGCGCGCTCCACCGGCAAGGTCGGCGTGGTGCTGGTGACGTCCGGTCCCGGCGCCACCAACGCGGTAACGGGGCTCACCGACGCGTTGATGGATTCCATCCCCATCGTCTGCCTGACCGGCCAGGTGCCGACTCACCTGATCGGCAACGACGCCTTCCAGGAGGCCGACACCACTGGCATCACCCGTCCGTGTACCAAGCACAACTACCTGGTCAAGACCGTCGACGACTTGGCCCGCACGGTGCACGAGGCCTTCCACGTCGCCCGAGGCGGCCGCCCCGGCCCGGTGGTGGTCGACCTGCCCAAGGACGTGGTGCAGGCCCCCGGCGTCTATACGCCGCCGAACAAGATCAAGCTCAAGCGTTACGATCCCCAGGTCAAGGGCGACCTGAAGGCGATCAAGCAGGCGGTGGAATTGTTGGCCAAGTCCAAGAAGCCGGTCTTCTATTGCGGCGGCGGCGTCATCAATTCCGGCCCCGCGGCGTCGCAGTTGTTGACCCAGTTCGTGCGCCTGACGGGTTATCCGTGCACGCTGACGCTGATGGGGCTGGGCGCGTATCCGGCTTCCGACCCACAGTTCCTGGGCATGCTGGGCATGCACGGCACTTACGAGGCCAACCTGGCGATGCACGATTGCGACGTCATGGTGTGCGTCGGCGCCCGCTTCGACGACCGGATCACCGGCAAGCTTGACGAATTTTCGCCGGGCTCGAAGAAAATCCACATCGACATCGACCCTTCCTCCATCAACAAGAACGTGCGCGTCGACGTGCCGATCATCGGCGACGTCGCCCACGTGCTCGAGGACATGATCAAGATCTGGAAATCGGAACAGGCCAAGCCCGACCAGAAGGCGTTGAAGGGGTGGTGGAAGCAGATCGACGAATGGCGGGCCAAGGACTGCTTGAAGTACACGCAAAAGGGCGACGTCATCAAACCCCAGTACGCCATCCAAAGGCTTTACGAGGCGACCCGGAACCTCGACGACGTGTTCATCACCACCGAGGTCGGCCAACACCAGATGTGGGCGGCGCAGTTCTACGGCTTCGAGGAACCGAACCGGTGGATGACCTCGGGCGGCCTCGGCACCATGGGCTACGGCCTGCCGTCGGCGATGGGCGTGCAGGTGGCGCACCCGGACGCCCTGGTCATCGACATCGCCGGCGAGGCGTCGGTGATCATGAACATCCAGGAGATGTCGACCATCGCCCAGTACCGCCTGCCGGTGAAGGTGTTCCTCCTCAACAACGAATACATGGGCATGGTGCGCCAGTGGCAGGAACTTCTGCACGGCGGGCGCTACGCCGAAAGCTACATGGACAGCATGCCCGATTTCGTCAAGTTGGCCGAGAGCTTCGGCGCCGTCGGCTTGCGGGCCGAGAAGCCGGGCGACGTCGACGGCCTGATCAAGGAAATGCTGGCCATCGACAAGGCGGTGATCGCCGACGTCAAGGTCGACAAGCTGGAAAACTGCTTCCCCATGATCCCGGCCGGCTCGGCGCACAACAAAATGCTGCTGGGGCCGGAAGACAAAGCCGAAAAGCCAGTCACCGAAGACAGCATGGTCCTGGTCTAAGTCATACCCTTTTAGTTAGGCCGCGCCTGCCGCGCCCACGGGCCTTGGTGGCCTTGGC